>WFNC01000542.1 GCA_015488785.1 Flavobacteriales bacterium
AATCAGATGCTGAAAAAGCCCTAATAAAGTTTTTAAAAAAAAATTAAAATTCATAATTGCAACTAATCAATTAGATCATGTAAAATTTGATGATATTACGATTATTAACGGATATAAAGAACAGTCTGTTATTTCAATTCCAGGTGTCATTTTTTAGATGTTGAGTAATAATATAATTATTCTATAATATAAACAAAAAAAAGGCTCTTATGGAAATAAGAGCCTTTTTTGCATATACAATTTAATTTATTTCTTATCAGTTGGAACGACTTCAACATCAAGACTTTCCTTTTCAATAGATTCTGTCTCTTTTGTTTGAAAAAGGGCATATTCTTTTGTCTTACCGTGTGCTTTAGGATTCAAATATTTACCTTTTTGTTGTGACGATTTTTCAACAACAACAGCTTTATAAAATGGATCCATAGTTACATTAGCGTCATTTCTTTCAGCATAAACATACCAAGAAATTTTTTGATTGGGGTTTCCTCCTGCTATTTTAAATTTACCTGTATCGTCAATTTCTTCAGCTATATAAGTGTCAGAATAAGAGCCGATAGGAGTTAACGTATAACTATAGTTAATGTTTATTGCAGTAAAATAATCCGGTAATTCTACAATTGCCTCTCCATTAGCATTTAAAATAATATTTCCTCTATAAAAGTTTATAACTTCTGGAGATTCCATACTATAATGTTTCAAAAATTTATTCTCAGGATCTAATGGATGATCAATTATAAATGACTTGGTTCCATTTGCTCCTAATGTTGTTTGTGAAAAAACACCATACTGCGCACCGTCTCCATAAACTCCTACACCCCAGATACTAGATCCTGAAGTATTATTTGCTTTACCATATACACCAATAGATGTACCTGTAAATGCTCCTCCAGAGCCAACAACAAGAGAAGAAGAGGCTGATAAGTTATTTCCTGCCCCAATAACTCCGGTTCCTGAAGTTGTTTTACCAACAGCATACATTCCATCGTTTCCTGAAAATGCTCCACCTGTTCCTGTCGTATAAGTAGTAGAGTTTGCTAGGTTATTCCCAAGTCCAATAACTCCAGTTCCAGAAGTATTTGTAGATTTAGAATACGAACCGTCATCTCCGGTAAAAGCTCCTCCAGTTCCTGAGATTAAATAATTAGCTAGAACATTATTTCCTGAGGATATAACTCCTGTACCTAAAGCGTTCAAGTTTCTTGCAGATAAAGCTTGTTTTGTAGCGTTGCTTGCTTGCAGGTAAGCAGCTGTTCCTGTCCCCGTATTTACGGCCATTAGAGAGATTCCAGATGAAGAATTTTGAGCATATATTGCTTGTCCTGTTCCATTACTAGCTGCTGTAATCGCATCGTCAGTTGCTGTTGCTGCTGAATGAAAAACAGATGTACTAAAACCACTTGTAGAATTAACAGAAACTCTACCAGAATTCGCTATTCTCATTCTTTCAAGACTATTGGTTTTAAAAACAAGTGGTTTACTATCTGTTGTTCCTAAAAAATCAGTTGGTCCATTAGTTCCTGCATTTCCGTTAGTATGCCAATCTTTAGCATTTATTGTTGCAAAAGGAACACTACCTCCGTTTGTTAGGGTAATAGAAGTTGAATTCGAACCTAATGTTTGATTATCAGTTGAAGCAATCGAAAAATTTGGATAGGTTCCTGTGACAGTAGTGTTACCTGTTCCAGCTATAGTTACCGTTTGATCAGGAGCTGTATTTGTAATTGTTCCTCCTGAAATTCCAATTCCCGTTCCTGCTGTATATGAAGAACCTGTAGAAGAATTAATTGTAAAGTTGGGATATGTTCCTGTAACGGTAGTTCCTCCAGTTCCTGTTATAGCAACCGTTTGATCAGGTGCTGTATTCGTTATGGTACTTCCAGATATGCCAATTCCTGTTCCTCCCGTGTAAGTTGTTCCTGTTACATTTGTAAGATCAGCAGTAACCATTGTTCCGTTCTCAAATATTTGAAGCGTATTTCCAACCACTCTAGCGCTGTCAACATCTGTGTCTGAACTAGTATTGTTAGTGACGTAAGTATTCAAGTTGTTTGTGAAGTCACTATCTTGAAATAGTATATTTCCAATCATGCTTCCTAAGTCACTTTTTGCAACATATCTAACAATACCATTTGAATTGTCAATAATCATCAAGGTAGTATCTCCCGAAACATAAGATTGCATTCCATCTATTCGAAGTGGGTCGTTTCCTGTGTTAACAGGTGAAATATGTAATGAGTTTGTAGGAGAATTTTGATTTATCCCTACGTTTTGAGCCTGGGCTGCGACCACTGATGCTAGCCCAAAAAGGAGTGAGTATAATTTCATAAGGTGTAATATTTGATGGTTTTAAATAGTAAATATAGACTTTATATCGACTTTTAACAAATTTTACACCTTAAAAAAGGAGGGGATGTTTTATTATAGAAAGAATTTATACCTCTAAATAAATCATTAAATAGGGAACGTAAATAAAAAGAGCAATGCTTATAGCAGTAAAAAATGCACAAAAAACAGCTCCAGCTGCTAAGTCTTTTATCCAACCAATTTTAGTATGATACTCAGGATGCATAAAATCAGCAATTCTTTCAATAGCCGTATTTAATGCTTCTGCTGTAAATATAATTCCAAAGACAACGAATTGAAACATCCATTCATAGCGGTTAATACCTACCCAAAGTCCTAATATTCCGAAAAGGATAAAGCCTGCAAACTGCACCATTACACTATGTTCAGTCTTAAAAAATTCAACAGCTCCTTTAAAAGCGGTTACGCCTCCTTTCATTCTACCTTGTATAAAATTACCGTCGTTGTTCATTTATCTTTATATTCTGGTTAGAATCCAAAAGTACAGTTTGATTTGGGTTAAAAGTGAAAGAGGAGGAGAAAGTTTTTATAAATGGAATGTTAAGAAAAAGTTAAAATCATGTTTTATAAAGCAATATCTATCTTAAATTTCTTTTTCTTTATTTTTTCTTTCGCTGTTAATTTTAAAACTTGATTTACCTTTTGAGTCGAAATAGCGACGTAAGAAAATTTATCAAAGACTTCTATTTTACCCAACTGATCACTTTTTAGTTTTCCTACTTTTAAGAAAAAACCAACTAAATCAATTTTATTAATTTTATCTTTTTTACCTCCTCCTACATATACGGTTACCCATTGAGGATAGTCAGGAAGAAAAGTTTCTTCTGGCAACATCTTTATCGTAACGTTAGCCGTAATAAAATCTGGAACCTCTTCTTGTTCCGAAAACACTAAATAAGAAACTCCTTTGGCTTGCATTCTAGCCGTTCTTCCATTTCGATGTATAAATGCATCTTCGGTGTTGGGCAATTGATAGTGAATAACATTTTTTATTTCTGGAATATCCAATCCTCTCGATGCCAAATCGGTTGTGATAAGTAGGGTAGAGCTTCCGTTTCTAAACTTCACCAAAGCTCGTTCTCTTTCTGTTTGTAACAATCCTCCGTGAAAAATACTGTTTGGAATTTCGTTTTTAGCCAATAGTTTTCCTATTCGTTCTACTGCATCTCTGTGGTTACAAAAAACTAAAGTCGGCTCGTTTTTTAAGGTGCAAACAAGCCTAAATAAAGCTTCAATTTTGTCTGTTTCTTCTGATCTAATTTCAAAAATGGTTAAACTATCGACTTTTTGTTTTTCTGTAAAATCAACTGTTTTAGCATTTTCTAAACCAACAAATCGAGGAACATGACCTATTGCTGTTGCAGAAGTTAAGTATCTCGTTTTTAAACCCGACAAACGTTTTACGATTTGTTTCATTTCTTCTTGAAAACCAAATTCTAAAGCTTTATCAAATTCATCTAATATTAAGGTCGAGATATAATGAGGTGTAAAATTCTTTCGGTTCAAGTGATCGTCAATTCTTCCTGGAGTTCCAACAAGTACGGCTGGAGGTTCCGAAAAGTTATTTATTTCTGTCCTTATAGAATGTCCTCCATAAACAGAGTTGATTTTAAAATCGGTTTTCAAAGACTTAAAAACTTGCTCTATCTGCATTGCTAACTCTCTCGAAGGAACAATAATTAAAGCTTGTGTTTCTTTTACCTTTGGATTTAGTTTTTCTAATAAAGCCAATAA
>WFNC01000543.1 GCA_015488785.1 Flavobacteriales bacterium
AAAATTAAAAGAAAGTGGTATTCTAGTTCGGCATTTTAACAACCCTATTATCGATAATTTTCTAAGAATCACAATTGGCAAAAAAGAAGAGATGATTTTGCTAGTAAAAAGTATTAAATCAATTATAGAGGCAGATCACGTATAACAAAGCGCTGCACATGGACAATTCAAAGCGGCACTTGTTTTGCATTCGCAAAAACGTGCCACTTTGAATTGCCAGTGAGCTAGGCGTTATGTGTAAAAACAATGATTCGATCACGGACATAATATGGAAGAAAATGAAGAAAAAATAGGATGTTTGAAATATACCGGTAAACTAGTTGAAGATGGTCTTCTTGATGCTAGGAAGTCCGCGCAAGCCTTGCTTGGTTTTGATGAAACCATTCGTTTTTTTATAATGAAGCAGGCCCCGAAATTAAAGCAAAGTGATTTCGAATTCCCAGTAAGGATAAAAAAAGGTTCATGGGAAATTGAGATCCCTGCAACTATTGTCTCATGGTTTCAAGCCAGTGCTGCATTAACAGCTACCGCTTATGCAGCTAAAGCAGCGCAAAAAATGGCTGAGCGCGATTTTGATGATTTTGGAATAAAGGACTTATTTAAAAAGTCACTTGTAGCTATTCAGTGGGTTATAAAAATAGGAAAACACTTAGGCGACCTTACAATTAAAAAATTTGAAAATGTAAAATTTCGAGATAACAATCAAACTATTGGAATCCCTAACTCAGAAGGCGAGATCTTATATATACCTCTAGAATATCTTGAATTTTATACGTCAATAAATCCAACTATACTTTCTAAAATTACAGAGCTGGTCGAAGAGGAAAGAGTCCTCTCAATTGGGTATTATGAAGAAGGTAAATTAATAGAAGAAAAGGTAACAAGAAAATATAGAAATATATTTACAAATGAAGAAAAAGATGAAGAGGAAATATTATTCCCAGAATTGCGTCATGGAGACAAGGTCTCCCTTGAGGGAGAAGTAACTAGAGGGAATGAAATGTCAAATACTATTGGTTTTAGCTATAAAGGTCATATTCTTACGGCTATACCAGAACAAGGAAGTATTGTTCGGTTTAAGCCATCTTTATTTCTAAAGTGCCGAATTCATGGGGAAATTACACGATTAGATGATAAGGGTCATTTAGGTGCAAAGAGGCCAAAAATATTATTTACACATATAGAACCACTGGAAAGTGACGATAACTCGTTCACATTATTTGACTAAACACATAACAAACTCATCCAGAGGACTTTCAAACCTGTCGCGCCTTTTGCAAAAAATCGCAAAAGTCACGCCAGCTTTGAAAGCCCCTGATGAGGGCGTTATGTTTTTAGCAATAAGGAAAAAACAATGATAATAAAACTATTAAGTTTGCTCTTCATTATTTCTCTAATCACTGGATGTGCTAATTGGGATACGATTCCCGGAGGCTCGTTCAATAAATTAGATAAGGAAACACTTGTATTTTTAGATGATTCTGCACAAATCAATATTAATGATTATGGCCAACAGTCTCTGAGAAACGGGAGAAATCAAAATTTAACAGATACAGCTATTATGGTCACGGCTTCTGGTGGCGGTCAACGGGCGGCGGCGTACACTATGGGTGTGCTTTATGAGTTGCAAGAATTAAGGGGTAATAACAAACACCTTAACATGCTTTCAGAAATAGACTATTTTTCCACTGTTTCTGGCGGCGGCTGGGCTGTTGGTGCGTATTTAACAGAAGTTTTAAAACATAATAAAGTTGATGACTCACCTTATATATTGAATTCAGATGCATTAATTAGTATCAAATCGGGCATGCGAAAGTTAAATATGAGTATATTTTCAAATTGCTTGATAGATAAAATCGAAGACAACCTTACATCGATTAATGGCGAACCGGTTAAGTTTAATAATATATTTGTTAGTAAGAATGAAATACCGGTAGTTCCATATTTGTTTTCTAACGCCACAATAGCTTCAAACCATTCGCCTTTTGTCTTTGAAAAAGAATATATTAAAAAATATCAAGTTAAAAAATTTGAGTATTGCGGCAATTCTAATGAAGTAGAGCAAGATATCGGTAATGTTCCAATTTCAGTGGCCTTGGGAACAAGCTCAAGCGTTCCGGGATTTAGGCATACAAATGTAACTACAGATCTTTGTTCCGATGAAAAATATAAAATGAGTTTTATGTGTCGTCATAAGTTAAATCATCTAGCTCTTTTTGATGGTGGTGTTTATGATAACTTAGGTTATAAAACAGCCATGGAAGTTCTGTCTAAAGCACCAGAAAAAAACAAAGTATTAATAATAATAGATGCAAACGCGGATACTTTGCTACCTGTAGATGAAGAAAAAAATAGTGACTGGTTGATATTCATAAATACTGGGATGATGTCTACTTTATCTGCAAATGCAGAAACAGCAAGAAAATACTTAAGAGCCTTATCAGAATATATGGGAATAAAGGTAGTTATTCTTAAATTTTCTGATGTCGCTGATATCGTAGAGAAGAGGCGCCTATACAAAGAGAGAACAGGTGAAGACCCCTTAAATGATCTTGAACAGTTAAAAGTAGTAGCAAATAAAGAAATTGAATGCGAAATAAAGAGTGAGTGTGAAAATAACCTTTATTATCGAATGGGGCTTTTTGCTAAAACAAGCCACGCAATAGGACCTAATTTATACGATGCTATTCAAGATGTAGGAAGACTGACTGTCCGACTTCGTACAGAAGACCTTCTGAAAAGTATCGATAATAATAAACATAACAAATAGCTGCACCGGACAATTCAAAGCGGCACTTATTTTGCTGAAAAAACAGCAAAAACGTTCCACTTTAAATTGCCGGTGAGCACGGCGTTATGGAAAGAAGGTTGTGTAAAATAAATTTAAGGGAAAAATCAGTAGCCAAATAAAATCAGAAAAATAATTTTTGTTGGCTTTTGAGCTGCAAGCAGGAAAGGATAAGT
>WFNC01000544.1 GCA_015488785.1 Flavobacteriales bacterium
GCAATGACTTAACTATTATTAATGGGTTTCAGAATATGATTTACCTCGCTTTGTTTGGTGGTAATATTGAAGAATCAACAAAGGTATATGAGCCGACAGAACAGCGTTTAGATTGGTGGAGCAACAACACTTTTGATTTTGATAATAAAGCCGTGCAAATGAACTCTAGGCTAGAGCGAGAGTTAAATAGAATTGTGTTAAATAGTTCAGGACGTTCTAAAATTGAACAGATTGTAAACCAAGATTTAAAATTCATGAAAGCATTTGCGAAAGTAGATGTAACCGTAGCAATAACAGACGTTGATAGGTTAGAGATTTTAATAAAAGTAAAAGAGCCAACTAAATTAAATGCAAATGAGTATGTTTTCCTTTGGGATTCAACAAATAAAGAAATAACAATTAAATGATAACTATACCTACATTAGCACAGTTACGTGCAGATATTATCTCTAAAATTGAGAGCGAATACGCTATTACCTTACCTAGTTATGGTAAGAACTTCTTACGTGTATTAGCAGGTGTTCAAGCTGGTATGTTGTGGCTCTATTACAAGTACTTAGCTACAATTCAAAAGAATATATTACCTGATACGGCTGACCCTGAGGAAATGGGGGGGACATTAGACAGATTTGGTAGAATTAAATTAGGGCGTAATAGATACCCTGCTAAATCAGGAAGTTATACCGTCCAAGTTAACGGAGTATTTGGATCCGTTATACCTGCCTCAACCACTTTTAAAAGCGATGATAATTCATTAAACGCAGGTAGGTTGTTTATTCTCGATGTTGCTTACTCTATTGCCGTAGGAACTAATACAATTACATTGAGGGCTTTAGATAGCGGAACTAACGCTAAATTATCTATTGGAGACACATTGACAATTACAAGTCCACTTGCAGGGATTAATTCAGATGCATTAGTTACAGTAGAATTGATAGAGCCAAAAGAATCTGAAACAGTAGAAGATTACAGAAGGAAAATAATAGAAAGTTACAGGCTTGAAGTTCAGGGAGGAGCAGGAGCAGATTACAGGCTATGGGCTTACGACGTTCAAGGAGTTAAAAATTCCTATCCATTCGCAGGAGGTGTAACGAATAGTGTTAACTTATATATTGAATCAACGATTGCAAGTTCAACAGATGGAAAAGGCACGCCAAGTGCTATAACACTTCAAGATGTTAAAGATGCTATCGAATTACCTACTTTAACACGACCGAGCAGAAAACCCTTAACCGTTGATGTTAATTACATAGCTACAACCCCTTTAGATGTTAAAGTGAAAATTAATAATTTCGTCGGAAGTGTAGCTGATAAATTGTTGATAGACAATGCGATTGAGAGTTATTTAAAAAGCCTTAGACCTTTTGTAGCAAGTATTGACGTTTTAAGCGAAAAAAACGATGTTTTAAATAATAATTCAATAATTTCTATAATACTTCAATCTGTGCCGACCGTTACATTTACAAGTGTAGATTTGATTGTTAATGCGGTGGCGGTGTCTAATTATACTTTTACAAATGGGGATATTCCTTACTTAATGCCTATTAATTATGCTTGATTTAGCTAAACAACTATTCCCAACAGGCACGGCTAATTCTATTCCTGTTGGTGGAATTAAAGAAAAATTACTGATAGCTTTAGGTTACTCGCAAGAACAAGCGGTAAAAGATGCTGACAATATAATCAATTCAATGTTACCTGATAACAATGATTTTACTTCAAGCGATGCTTTTAGATTAGAGCAGGTGTTAGGAATGATAACTAATAATTTAATTAGTTTAAGCGATAGAAAATCAGCTATAATTAGAAAGCTTAACCACCCTAGCGATATAACGGCTAGACAAAGTTATGATTTCTTGCAAAAGAGTTTGCATTTAGCAGGATTTACAGATATTTATGTTTATGAAACTAATTTAGATATAGATAGTATTCTAGCTATTTCAGGAGCAACTTCTGACAGTTTAGAATTTGGGGATTTTGAATTTGGAGAAAACATTGAATGGGGGCAAACAGTTTATGATAATAAGATTGTAAATAGCTTATACTCAGCGAAAGATAGAGATTTTGCCGAAGATAGCCAAAATAGAAATACATTCGTAATAGGTGGAGCTACCTTGGGAAGTTTTGGAACAGTTGACCAGAATAGAGAATTAGATTTAAGACAATTAATATTGAAAATTAAGCCAATTCAAACAGTTGGTTATTTATTACTGAATTACGTATGATATTATTAAAGAATAAACAAAACACAAATGGAGTGTCCGCTCAATATCCTTATGGGGACATGAGGGATAAAACAGCAGGACAGAATGGAACGAAAGCAGACAGTTTATTTATGAACGATATGGTTCAGTTTTTCGAAAAGATGTTTGCTGAAAGTGGTGTAACTCCGAATAATTTACCTGACGATGCTACTAATGGATTTCAGCTATATGAAGCTGTTAAAAGAGTGGCTAAAGGATATAAAGTGTATAGCGCAACGTATAGTTATCAAGGAAGTCCAGATAGGTTAGAAGTTAATGTTTTACATCAGGATGATTTAGGTATTGGAAATATAACATTAGCTAAACTAACTAACGGTTATTATCAATTTAATTTCGGTTCTGTTCATCCTTTAAATGGTCCTGTTAGTGTTATTGGAAATTGGAGGTGCGAAAATGGATTCGCTGTATGGTCTTCTATTGACCATAGTAGTCCTACCAATTATGACTTAGTCGTTAGGACATCTATATTAGGTAGTAGTGAATCAACAGTTAGTATTGGTGATGTTTTTATTGAAGTACGATTTTATGATGTTTAAATTTAATATGTATGAAGAAGTTAATGTTTTTATTTTTTATTCTTTTTTTTTCGTGTAAAAAAGAAGAGGTTAATTTAATTGATGAAGTTGAAGAAACTTGCGATTACGTCGTTTACTCAGCACTTATATCTCAGTATGGGAATAACAACCCAACTGTTATTGTGTTAGAGAATAGTTTAGGTGATATAACTTGGACTAGATCTTCTATTGGTTTATATAATGGAGAAATTGACAGTGTATTCATAGGTGGTAAAACGTGGGTTCATTCAGAAACAGGTTTTATAAGTCACGTTAATTACAATTTCGTAAGATTGAAAACTTACAGTGTAAATGACACTCCTTCAGATGGAGAATTATTTAATACTCCAATAGAAATAAGGGTGTATAACTAATGAGCTTTAATTTCGACATAGATAGCGACGATTTCGTAAAATTTACGAATAAATTAGAAAAGATACATCAATCTGCTCTTCCAAATGCTATTCGTGGGACTTTAAATTCTTTAGCTTTTGACGTGAAGTCAAGGACAATGCCGTATAGTGCTAAGAAGAATTTCGTAAACAGAAAAAAGAACTTCTTTAAAGCTAATTCAAAGGTTGTAAAAGCTAAAGGTTTTGATATTGATAGAATGGAATCGACAATTGGTTTTCTTGCTTCTAACCAATCGAAAAACAATAAAGCCGTACAAGAATTAGAGCAACAAGAGTTTGGAGGTAAGATAAAAGATAGAGGTTTAATACCATTGCAAGGAGCTAGAATTACAAAGAATAGAAATAGAATGATTTCAAAAAATAATCGCTTAAGTTCTTCTCAATTAAAGCGATTAAAGAAAACAGGAAAAACAGGATTTGTAAAAGAAGTTATGAAGGTTGGTGTAAAAGGATTTGTTCGAACTGAAAAGTCTATACTAAAAGTAACTTCAATTAAGAAATCAAAGAAAGGTTTAGAATTCGGATTTAATAGAATTTACATGATTAATAAATCAAAAGTCGTGAAAATAGAGAAAACTAATTTCATGAGGGAAGCAGGAGAAAGAAGTATAAAGAAAGCAGGGTATTTTTATAGAAAAAAAGCCGAAAGACAATTTGAAAGAGCATTAAGAATATGAGTTGGAAAGACAATATAAATGACAAGATTAACATCACTACTGGCGACGGTAAGATTTATAACTTAAATTATAAGTTAGCTTCAAGACGTGTTGACTTTAATGTTTCAGAATTTAACTTTCCAAACATTGACGGAACACTTGTCAATAGGCAAAATATCAAAGGTTACAAGCACGAATTAATACTATTTTTCCAAGGTAAAAACCACAGGCAAGACTTCTTGGATTTTGAAGAATCCAGCAAAGACAAAAGACGTTGGGAGCTTATACATCCTACTTATGGAGTTGTATTAGCACAGCCTATATCATTATTAGATAATCCAACAGGTATAAGTAATACAACTGTAACGATTAGTTTAATTGAAACTATTGAAGATGAATATCCGAACACAACTCAAAGTCCAATAGACCAACTTAATATTGATATTGAGAACGGAAATGAATCTTTAGTTGATAATTTTACGGCAGAATTAAGTCCAAAAGATACGGCTAAGATGGTTAATACTATCAATGAATTATACGATAGTGGAGCTTCAAGCGTTCAAGCAGGAGAAAATAGTTTTAAATATTTAGAACTATTTAATCAATCTAAAACATCTATAAGTAAGTTAGTAGAGTTCTTAGGCTATCCTGCTAAGTTTAATTCAAATATAGGTTATAAATTATCTTTGTTTAAAAATCAATTTAAAAAATTAAATCGAGTTTTCAATTCGGTAGTTGATAAGCTTACATTTGAGTTGTACGGAAATGCAATCGTAACAGCTATGATTGACACAGCGGTTAATGGAACTTATAATAATTCAAATGAGGTTGTAGATGTAATTCAAATAGTCACAACACTATATAATGATTTCATTCTTGAATTAGATAACATTCAAACTTCAAATGGTGCTGAATTAGATAGCTTCATACCAAATTATACCTACACGTCTAATTTAAGTCAGTTAATTAATTCTAGTATTAGTCAGTTGTTTTTAATAGCTCTTAGTTCAAAGCAGGAGCGGAAAGTAATCTTAGATGCTGACAGTAATGTTATGTTACTAACTCACAGATTTTACGGAATAGACAAAAACAATTCTACAATAGAGGATTTTATAAATCAAAACAACATAGGAAATAGCGAATTATTAAAAATTAAAAAAGGTCGAGAGGTCATATACTACGTGTAATGGAGGGATTGAGTTTAAAAATAAACGACAGGTTTAGGAACAGAACGGTTAGGCACTTTAATAACGTTAGAATTAACTTGCGATACAACTCGATAGGTTCAACTTTTGGCGTTAGTTTTTTGTTTAATCCAAATAATCCAGAGCATAAAGAATTGGCTTGTGTTAGTCACTTTCACGAAGCGCAACTATTTTACAATGATGAGTTAATTATAACAGGAATTATCACAACTCAAAAGTATTCCGCAAGTTCAGTTGTATCAATGGTTAGTTTAGGGGGGTATTCAAAAACAGGTGTCTTAGAAGATTGCCAAATTCCTACGTCATTATATCCGTTACAATTTGACAATTTATCACTAAAAGAAATTGCAAGAAAATTAATCAAACCGTTTAAATTGAAAATGGTAATTGATGATGCGGTAAGCGGAAAAATGAGTAAGAATTTCAAAACTTCGACTTCAAGTTCAAGGTCTACAATTAAAGATTATTTGTCAAATTTAGCTAGCCAAAAGAACATTATAATTTCTCACGACAACAAAGGAAACCTACTATTTACAGAAAGCAAAACAAAAAAAGAGCCGATACTTTATTTCGATTTGACAAAAGAAACTCCAAAAGGTACTAAATTCGATATGTCATTCAATGGTCAAGGTATGCATTCACATATTACTTTGCAAAAACAAGCTGATATTGATGGGGGTAATGCAGGAGAATATACAATTAGAAATCCTTATGTTATAGGGGGGTATTATCGACCTAAAGTAAAAAGTCAAACGTCAGGAGATGATAACGACACTAAGTTATCGGCACAAAGAGAATTGTCTAATGAGTTGAAGAATATGACTTTAACAATTACTTTAGATAGGTGGATTGTTGATGAAAAACTCATTAAACCTAATAATTTAATTTCAATTTTAGCGCCAAATCTTTATATTTATAAAAAAACAGATTGGTTTATAGAAAGTGTCGAATTTGAGGGTAATACAAAAAAACAGATAGCAATACTTAATTGTGTGTTACCTGAAGTTTACAACAACGAAAAACCGATAAGTATTTATCACGGAATAAATGAACACAGTTAAAGTCAAATCAACTCGATTCAAGAATCTAAAACTTCTTGTAAAATTTTTACGCTACGGAAAGTCAGACGTTCAAGAGTGTACCCAAGTAACACCTTACGGCTTTGTTTCTCGGGCAGTAGAAGATACAATTGCCGTATATTCAAAGACAGCTGAGAACGGTAAACCTGTAATAATTGGGTATGTTAATAAGAATGATTTAGTTGAAGTTGGAGAGGCTCGTATGTTTTCAACAGATGAAAATGGTGTTGAGAAATTTTACATTTTGAATAAAAAAGACGGTCATTGTGAGTTTGGAGGAGTTGACGACAATATGGTTAGATTCAAGGGATTAGATAAAGCTTTTAACGAGTTGAAAAGCGATTTTAATAATTTAGTTACTAAATATAATGCTCATACGCATATAACAACAGCTACTATTGGAGCAAGCACAGCTCCTGGCGTTTTAGCTCCAACAACAAGTTCTAGCACAACATCACAAGCCGACATAACACAAGCGAAAATAGAAGAAATTACAACATTATGATATTTATAAAAATAGGAACAGGACAACGCACAAGAGAGCAAGTTATAGCGAGAATTTCAGAAGTTGATAATCTTATTGATTCGCTATTCACAACAGCAATGACATCTGTTCAGAATGGAAGTATAGCAGAATATGAAATTGATTCAGGACAATCGACTTCTAAAGTGAAGTACACGACATTAAGTCAAGTAACTGAGGCTATTTCAAAGTATGAAAAGATACGCTCTCTTTACGAAAACAAACTTCAATCACGAGTTGTTAGATTAATGGATTCAAAAAATTTTTAAAATGAAAATTACAGACAGAATTAAAGGCTTTTTTGCCCCTAAAATTACAGAAGTTCAACCGCAAGTAGAAGTTCAACCGCAAGTAGAAGTTCAACCGCAAGTAGAAGTTCAACCGCAAGTAGAAGTTCAACCGCAAGTAGAAGTTCAACCGCAAGTAGAAGCTAATTACACAACGAGAAGTTACTCAGTATCATTTGATGGTGAAAAAAACATTGGAGATGCGGGGCCCATAATTCACTACAACTTAGATTATGACGGCTTACGTGCTAGAAGTTGGCAATCTTACTTGGAAAGTGAAATTTCAAAGACAATTCTAAACCGTTATGCAACTTGGATTATAGGAAAAGGGCTAAAACTTCAATGCCAGCCGTCAAAAGAAACATTAAGAAGTGAGGGTATTAATTTTGATTCTGTCGCATTTAATAAATTAGTAGAAGCTAGATTTGGAACTTGGGCTAACTCAAATCATTCGAGCCACTCTAATATGGTTAATCTTCATCAGTTATCAAGAGAAGCATATATTAATTCAAAGATAGGAGGGGACGTTTTAACGGTTTTAAGATACGAAAATGAAACCGTAACAGTTCAGAATATCGACGGCGCACATGTTAAAAGCTCTCTTTTTACTCAAACGTCAAATGGAAATACAGTCTCTAACGGTGTTGAGCGAGATGGAGCAGGTAAGCATATAGCTTATTGGATAGAAATTGACGGAAAACCTGAGCGTATAGAAGCTTATAGTAAAGAGACAGGACTTAGAATTGCTTTCTTGACCTATGGCAACAAGTACCGAATAGACAACGAGCGAGGTCTTCCAAGTATAGCTACTTCTTTGGAGACTATCAAAAAAACCGAAAGATACAAAGAAGCCACGGTTGGAAGTGCAGAAGAAGTTGGAAAAATAGCTTATCAAGTTGTACACGATGCAGTTTCGGATGGAACAAGTCATTTTCAAAATAAAACAGCATCACTTTTAAACGCTGATAAAATTCAAACTCCAACAACAACTGACGGAAAGCAATTAGCAAATGATTTTACAGCTACAACAGGAAAGCAAGCTATTAACAACGGAATAGGTACTGAAATCAAGCCGATTAATCAAGGTAACGGAACGTTGCATTTTAAAGAGTTTTACGGCACGAATGCTAATATCATTTGCGCAAGTTTTGGAATACCTCCGAATGTAGCGTTTTCTCTGTATAACGATTCATTCTCTGCTAGTAGGGCGGCTACTAAAGATTGGGAGCACACAATTAAGGTAGAGCGTTCAGATTTCCAAACGCAATATTATAACCATATCTTAGCATTTTGGTTTCATACCGAAATATTGAAAAATAAAATTCAAGCAAAAGGTTATCTACACGCTTTCAATAGTGGTAATTGGATGATTACAGAAA
>WFNC01000545.1 GCA_015488785.1 Flavobacteriales bacterium
ACTATTCTGGATTTTAGTAACCTCTCTTATTGGTGGTGTAATTTTACTTTTAGATGCTAATTTTATTAAAAAGACATCTTACATAACCTACGCCGTTGTATTGCTTATGCTGATTGTAGTCTTGCTTATGCCTCCAATAAAAGGTGCTAGGTCATGGTTTAAGTTGGGTAGTTTTTCACTACAACCTTCCGAGTTTGCAAAGTTTGCCACCGCAATGGCAGTCTCTTTTTACATGAGTCAAATTAATGTAAAAATGCAGGACTTTCGAACCAAACTAACTGTCTTTATGCTCCTTGCAATTCCTGGCGGTCTAATTCTAATGCAACCCGATGCAGGAACGCTTTTAGTTTTCTTTTCTTTTATCTTTGTAATGTATAGAGAAGGGCTCTCAGGAAACATTCTATTAGGAGGTTTTTTCATGGTAATTATTGGCGTTTTATCTGTTTTTCTAAAAGCTTCAGATGCATCAGGACAGATTTTTAATTTTCAAGTTGACGGTAACTATATGTTTGCTGGGCTGGTTGTACTAATCGGTTTGTTGGTTGCTTTTATTATTAAAACTCTTGTTCTACCCCGTTACAGAAGAGAAAGATACAAACTAACAATTGCGACTGTTCTTGTTTCAGTTGTCATGATATTAAGTGTCAATTGGGCGTTCAATAATGTATTTAAAGACAGGCACCGTTCTCGATTTCAAATTATGTTTGGAATAAAAGAAGATCGAAGTGGCGATGGATACAATATTTATCAAGCTTTATCGGCTATCGGTTCGGGAGAGGTAACAGGAAAAGGTTTTTTGAAAGGAACTTTAAGTAATGAAAAATACAAACACGTGCCTGAACAAAGTACTGATTTTATATTTTGTTCTTGGTCTGAAGAATGGGGCTTTTTGGGTAATGTCTTTTTAATCCTTGTCTATACTTCTTTTTTGATTCGGATAATAATAATTGCAGAAAGACAACGAAGCAAATACACTCGTATTTTCGGATATAGCGTAGCGAGTATTCTATTCTTTCACTTTATGATAAATATAGCAATGGTAATTGGATTAGCTCCCGTAATTGGAATTCCTTTACCATTTTTCAGTAAAGGGGGATCTTCCATTTTAAGCTTTTCGGTTATGATATTTATTTTACTTCGTTTAGATGCAGCTAGAACTGAAAGTTTAATTTAAAAAGGGTTCGCTGAAAAAGTTACAAAAACGCTTTTTCTTCAATTAAAATTTCAGCCAAAAAATGTTTTTTATGCTGTATTTAGGGCTCTCTGAAAAAGTCTAAAAAGCAGACAAAACGAAGCTGTATACATATACTGCGAGTTGCAGGCAACGAAATAGGATGTTTTTTTTAGGCTAACGACTATTCAACTGCACTAAAATTCTTAGTATAATAAAGAAAACCTTGCATTTTAAAGTCTGAAAAACTACTAAAACAGCAGTACTACTGATCTCGAGTGTTTTTCAGTGACCCCTAAAATGTTGAAAATTGACTTCAATTCAGCAACAAAAAAGCCTCATATCAAGATTGACATGAGGCTTTTAAATTCTATTATAATACTCTAAATTAGAGCGTATAAGTAAAACTATTTACTAATTACTACATTTATTTTAGAAGTTGTATTGTTAGCATATTTAAGTGCTACAATATAAGTTCCATTTGCAATAGTCGATACATCTAAAGTCATAATACTATTCGTCATGTTTATACTTTGAGAAGATACTAATTTTCCAGCTATGTCGTAAACATTAACACTTTTTACTTCTACACTTCCAACAGGGATAGAAATAAAGTTTTTTGCTGGGTTAGGGTAAGCTAAAATTTTATCTTCTTTAGCTTCTGCTATACCAACTTCAGTTACATCAATAGTTTCAATTGACATAGCAGGTGTTTGGTCTGTTCCAAAACCTCTTAAATTAAGCGTTCCATCGCTATTAACAACAGATATTGGCTGATCTAAAGTATCTTGATTTGCAAAATAATCAAGACTCGATGAATAACCTAAATATACATTATCACTTTCTGTAGTAACACAAAATAAATAGCGTTGACCATCTTCCATTGCAAATGATTGGTTAAAATCTACATAAACATTGTCACCTTGTAAATCTTGAGTATAGTCATAATCTCCAGTAGTGATCGAAATTAAATTATCGATAGCAGCATCAGCTATTCCAGTAAAGTTATCTTCCCATTTAAAAGCTTCAATCTGAACATACTCATCTACTAAATTAACAGTAGTATCTGTACTATTAAAAGTTGTTGCAGAAAAAGTAAGACCTCTTACTCCAACTCTACTTGCATTATCATTTCTGTAATTCATGCACATTCCAAAAGAAACTGCTCCAGTTGGTCTATAATAAGATTCTCCGATTGGTTCGTAAGTAACAGAATCAATAACACCATAAGAAATTTGATTTTCGTTCATAACAAATCCAGTTACAACAGCATTATCAGCAGTCGAATTATCAGTAGAATCTGAAGTTACATTGTATGCTATTCCGTAATATCCTAAATCGTAAGTAGATTGAGAGTAATCTGGTAAAGCCATGTAGATACTATCTCCAGGAACAATCGAATCAGTTGATACTGTGTTAGAATATTTAGTTACTCCATCAAAAGTAACAACAGCTTCTAACGTAATATTGTATTGAGGGTTAACACCATAGTTGAAAATCCAAGCTCCCATTTCAGTTGAAAATTCAGAAGCATTTTGAGATAAGGCTTGTATGTTTCCGTAAGTAATAGGTCTTCTCACATCTTTTTGGTAAAATGAAATATCATTAGCGAAACGCCCTATTTTATTCCCAATAAAAACAACAACATCATCAGTTAATGCTGCATCAGCTAACATTTGCCCTGTAACATTAGAAACCATAACTGTTGGTACAGTTACCTGCGCTCCAAAAGTTCCTCCAGCCATTCCTACAGGTGGTCCAGGTATATTATTGACAATAATAACTCCTACAGCTCCAGCATCTTGAGCATTTTTTGCTTTTTTTCCAAACTCACAGTCACCTCTATATACAACGGCAATTTTACCCGCAATATCAACTCCATTTGTTAAAGCATTACACCCTAAAGAATCTCCTACTGTAGCATCAGCCACAAAAGCGATTGTATCTACAACAGAACTTGCAGGTAAAGTTAAGTCAGCAACTCCCCACGAGCTTGTAGTTGCATAATTCATATCGTATCCACCTGCTATTGAAGCAGGAGCATCTACGTTGAAGACAGTCTGAGCACTTGCTAATATAGCTAATGAACTCATTCCAATTAATAGTAATATTTTTTTCATATCTCTTTATTTTTTTTATAATTCTAACAAATATAATTAAAATACTAGAGGAGTCAAATTATACTGAGCTTAATTCAGTTAAAAAAGAGCAAAAAAAAAGAGTAATCAATATGAATTGATTACTCTTTTACACTTAAGTCGGGATGGCAGGATTCGAACCTGCGATCTCCTGGTCCCAAACCAGGCGCCTTGACCGGACTGGGCCACATCCCGAACTGTTCTTCGGTGCGCAAAGATAATTAAAACTTTTTAATAACCAAAATTTTAATCACTTTTATTTGCGGAGAGACAGGGATTCGAACCCTGGGTACCCTTTTTGGGGTACGCTTATTTAGCAAACAAGTCCTTTCGGCCACTCAGGCACCTCTCCGAACATTCTTAAAATAAGAACTATTTGAATCACCTAAAGCCTAAGCTTTAAATTTTCCGTTAGCAAAAGTAATTGTTTTTTTTGATTACACAATCTTTTTTTTCTTTTTTGTTTACACAATCCTGTATTTTTTCTTCTTTTAGCTAATATCACCCTTGTTTTATTCTAAAATTAGTTAAAGCTACGATACTGAACATCCTATTTATTAAGGAAACGACCAATTATTATCAAGCAGACACTTAAACTCCAAATATAATATCCATAAAGAATTACAGAATTATTATTAAATAGAAATAAAAAACTAACAACACTAACAAAAGATAAGCCTGCTAAAAGCACCTTAATTCTTTTATGTTCTACTGTAAACCCTCCTACGATTAATCCTATAACCCAAAAATTTGTAAGCGCAATAAACAAATATTGAAAGTAGGCATAAGTATTCGAAACAATCAAGATTTCTGACCATTGAATTAGGACACTCTCCCACCCCGTTAATTGAACACCTAACGAAAACTGAATTGTAGGTAAAAAAAAGGAACCGAAATAAATGAGTGTACCTATCAAAAGAATAATTTTGTTTTTTCCCATTTTATTTCTATTTAAATATTGTATCTGACATTAGCAT
>WFNC01000546.1 GCA_015488785.1 Flavobacteriales bacterium
CGTTAGGCTTAAAACCAGGAGACGAAGTCATAACAGCCGATTTTACCTTTGCTGCAACCGTCGAAGTTATCGGATTATTGAATCTAAAACCTGTGCTTGTCGATGTCGAAAAAGAAACATTTGGCATTAATTTAGACGCATTAGAAAAAGCTATCACACCAAAAACAAAGGCAATTATTCCTGTACATTTGTTTGGGCAATGTTCAAACATGGAAGGCGTTCTAAAAATTGCTAAAAAACATAATCTTTTCGTTATTGAAGACACCGCGCAAGCAATTGGGGCAGATTATACATTCAAAAACGGGAAAACGAAAAAAGCAGGAACAATTGGAAACATTGGAACCACTTCTTTTTTTCCTTCAAAAAACTTAGGCTGTTACGGAGACGGAGGAGCATTATTCACCAACGACACCGAATTAGCGACTAGATTACAAGCAATTGTCAATCACGGAATGTACGAAAGATATCACCACGAAGAAGTAGGAGTAAACTCTCGATTAGATTCGATCCAAGCAGCAATATTAAGAAAAAAACTACCTTTATTAGACCAATACAGCGCCGCTCGTCACAAAGCCGCAATGTATTACAACAACGCATTTAAGGATTTATCACAAATCATTACACCAGTAACCGCCGACTATTCTACCCACGTTTTTCACCAATATACATTAAAAACAAAAGGAATAAACCGAGACGAATTAAGAGCCTTTTTAGCAACAAAAGACATTCCCGCAATGGTTTACTACCCCATCGCATTGCACAACCAAAAAGCTTATTTACAAGACGGCGTAACGGACAATGATTTCCCTGTAACAATGGATTTATGCGCCAGCGTAATATCCCTCCCAATGCACACAGAACTAGAAGAAGAACAGTTAAAATACATCACTGACGCTGTTATCGAATTTTGTAATAAATAGGACTAAAAGCAAATAACTTTACGATTTTTTGAATCTAATTTTGGGCGTTCGAGCGGGTCATCCGCTATATCTTTTTTATTTCTTCTATAAAAAAATAGAAGAAATAAAAAAGGATGCCGCTTCTACCCCTAACGCATAAACACACATAAATTATTCAATTCTAAGTTACATACTCAATCAGTTATCCAATGGAATATTGAAGTAGTATAATTTATTAGCCCCATTTCATAATAGAATTGATGTTTATCATTTGAACAGAAAAAAACAGCGAAAACTCAAAACAAACGATTTTCAAAAATGAACTTATATTTTTCACCCCTTCTGTTATTAATCAGTTTTGCAACAACATCATATAGTCAAGATTTTATAAACTGTAACAAAGAATATCTTATTACAAGATTAAAAGACAATGGGTTTGAAAATAATCCAGAAGCACATTATTACCTAAAAGATTCAACAAATCAAGTTATTGCTTTGTTCAACGAGTTTCGATATTCTAGAATCGAATATCACATTACCAACAACACTTGCGACAGTATTTCTTGCGTTAGTTCTTGCGACCAATGTTTTGACGGAACACTAAACTCTATTTTATCAAACAAGAAAAGAAAATGGAAGACAAGTTCTAAAAATGAATTTACATCACTAAAAAACAGTAAAAAAGTAATCGAAAACAACGAAGAGAAGTACAAGGTGCTAAAACTAAAAATAACAAGTTCTAAAACAACAGGTTCCCTTTCGTTTTTAATCTACAACAACTGGATTAATCAATCAGAATATAAACGACTCAAGAAAGTGAAAAAATATAAAGAAACATATCAGAGTTATTAAAAACCGAACACTTGAAAAGCGATTTTAAACTCCATTTCAAAATAACACTTTAGAAATTATAAGAAGATTACTTTTACTTCAAAATCAACAGTTTTTTTTTATATAAATTCGCTTCTATTCATAATAAATGAAGTATTTATACCAATTAGGTTGGTATTAGGGTTCTCAGAAAAACAATCAAAATAAGGGACATCGCTGTTTTAGTAGTTTTTTAGCCTTTAAAATGAAGGACATTCTTTATAATAGCTGAATTCAAGATACTAATAATTTTAGTCGGTTGAATAGTCGTTAGCCCAAAAACATATCCTATTTCGCGCAGCATATTCACACAGCTTCGTTTTGTCGTCTCATAGATATGCTTTTTAGCCTTTTCGGAGCCCCTAAATAATATTAGCTATTTTTTTTACTTTTTATTTGGAATAATCATTCTGTTATTCGTATGTTTGCATTCGGAACGAACGTTCCGAAATAATTAATCATATAAAATTAAAAAAAATGAAAAATTTAAATGGAAAAATTGCAGTAATCACAGGCGGCAATAGCGGAATTGGTTATGCATCAGCAAAAAAAATAAAAGAAAGAGGTGCCACTGTTATTATAACAGGAAGATCAAACGAAAAAGTAGAAACGGCATCAAAAGAACTAGGGGTAACAGGGTATGTTGCTGATGTTAAAGATTTGTCAGCAATGGATAAATTAGTTAAAAATGTAGAGCTAAAATTTGGAAAAGTAGATATTCTATTTGTAAATGCAGGAATCTTTACCCCTGCACCAATTGGTCAGATTTCGGAAGAGATGTTTGATAATCAAATCGGGATAAACTTCAAGGGAGCATTATTTACAATCGAAAAATTCTTACCAATACTAAATGACGGTTCTTCAATAATTAATCTGTCATCAGTAAATGCTTACACAGGAATGCCGAACACAGCTGTTTATGCAGCTTCAAAAGCAGCCTTAAATTCTTACACAAGGACTGCAGCTACAGAATTAGCATCAAGAAAAATTAGAATTAATTCAATAAACCCTGGACCAATAGCAACGCCTATTTTTGAAAAAACAGGCATGCCAGAAGAACAGTTAAAGGGATTTGCAGAAGCAATGCAAAATAGAAT
Organism: Flavobacteriales bacterium; assembly: GCA_015488785.1. Classification (GTDB taxonomy): domain Bacteria; phylum Bacteroidota; class Bacteroidia; order Flavobacteriales_D; family Parvicellaceae; genus S010-51. Next base: position 2,867 of record WFNC01000546.1, read on the forward strand.
TCCACTAAAACGATTTGGACAACCTGAAGATGTAGCAAACTTAGTTTGTTTTCTTGCGTCAGATGAAGCATCTTTTATTACAGGAAGTGAATATAACATTGATGGAGGCATCAATATTAACCCTCTTTTATCTTAATCATTAATCATAAAAAACAAAAAAAAATGAAGTATCTAATATTAGTATTAGCAATTATGGGAATAAGTCAAATTTCTAATGCACAGACAAAAACGTACAAATGGGATGTTGTACATTCTAACATAAACTTTGAAGTTGATTATCTTAAAATTTCTGAAGTAACAGGACGATTTACAAAATCTACAGGTAGTTTTACCTACTCAGAAAAAAACTTTAAAGACGCAAAAATAAAGGTAACAGTTGATGTTAACAGTATAAATACTGATAATAAAAAAAGAGATGGTCATTTAAAATCTATTGATTTTTTTGATGTAGAAAACTTTCCTACAATAGTATTTGAAAGTAAGAACTTTAAGAAATTAACCAATAATGAGTATCTAATTTCAGGAAGTATTACAATGAAAGGAGTGACAAAAAGCATAACTACTAACGCTCAATACTTAGGAGAAACGCAAGATGCATACGGACAAACGTACAGTTTATGGAAAGTGAACTTTACTATTAATCGACAAGATTATGGTGTATCATTTAATAAAACAAATGCAGCTGGCGATTTAGTATTAGGAGATGAAGTAAGAATGAGTATAAATGCAAAATTCATACTAGAAAAATAAACCGATAATAGAAAGAATATAGACAGAGAAAATTCAGAAAATAAATTCAAAAAAATAGTACAACTCATCAACTAATCCATTGCAGAATCATAAGAATTAATTTTTAGTCGTTATTATTTTTAAATTACAATTGGAATTATCATTCCGAATATGATATCTTTGAAGGGCAGTTAAATAACTGCCCTTTTTTAATTATCAATATTATGCCAAAAGTAAAATTATTTGACGAAAATTTAGTTCTTGAAAAGGCTATGGAGCTTTTTTGGAAAAAAGGATTTCACGCAACTTCCATTCAAGATTTAGTGACGTTTTTAGGAATTAGTCGATCAAGTATTTATGATACTTATGGAGGCAAAAATGCTCTATTCGATAAAGCATTTAAACTTTATAGGACGACAAGTATTACTGGGTTTTCTAATTTTCTAAACCAACAGAATAATGTAAAAAAAGGTTTGAGAAAATTATTTGAAATGGCAATTGAACAATCAATTTCTGATAGTGATAGAAAAGGTTGTTTTGTTGTAAATACAACTACAGAACTAGTTCCTGGAGATGAGAAAATTCAAAATATTCTAAAAGAAAACAAAGATAATTTTGTAACTATTTTTTATGAATTTCTTTTGAAAGGAGAGCAAAGTGGAGAAATAGAAAAGGGAAAAGATTTGAAATCTATTGCCATTTTATATTACACTTTATACAACGGAATAAAAGTCGTTTCAAAAGTTCAGCCAAACGCTAAAGAATTATTAAGATCAATTGACACTGTTTTGTCTTTGTTAGATTAGTATTTTACAGTTTTTTAATTTAGAAGACTAATCCCATATCTTAATATTTGTATCTTAATGAGAGACAAAAATATAGCGTATTAAACAGAAAAGCCAAAGTATAACAAAAACGAAATAGATTTTCGATTATGTAAACTTTGGCTTTTTTATAAAATATCAACTATTTGATTTACAAGTCTGCTGCGTTTGCAATCATTTCTGCAATATCTAAAATTTCTATATCATTTTCTTTATTAAAATGCTTAACACCATCTGTCATCATCGTATTGCAAAATGGGCATCCAGTAGCTACAATATCAGCTTTTACTTCTAGCACATCTTCTGTACGTTTAACATTTATTTCTAGGTCTCCTTTTTCTGCCTCTTTAAACATTTGAGCACCTCCAGCTCCACAACAAAGACCTTTAGACTTACAGTTTTTCATTTCTACAAGTTCGCTATCTAATTTAGACAACAACTCTCTTGGAGCTTCGTAAACATCGTTTGCTCTACCGAGGTAACAAGGATCGTGAAAAGTAATTTTCTTTCCTTTGAAATCACCACCTTCTTTTATCTTAATTCTACCTTCTTTTAATAAAGTATTGATTAATTGAGAATGATGAACCACATCGTAAACTCCTCCTAATTCAGGATACTCATTCTTAATGGTATTGAAACAATGAGGACACGCTGTAACTATTCTTTTTATTTTGTAACTGTCCAAAACTTGAATATTTTGTACCGCTTGCATCATAAACGTAAATTCGTTTCCAGCTCTTTTAGCGGGATCTCCAGTACAAGATTCTTCTGTTCCTAAAACTGCAAATTTAATCCCAGCGTGATGCAATAACTTAACTACTGCTTTAGTAATTTTTTTTGCTCTATCGTCAAAACTTCCTGCGCATCCAACCCAAAACAAAATTTCTGGAGTTTCTCCTGCTGCAACCATTTCTGCAACTGTAGGTACTTTTATTTTTTCACTCATATTTTTACTTTTAGACCAAAAGAATTAAGCTGAAAGAACTTAAGACTTTTCATAATGTTTTATTTAAACTATACTCAAAACAAATAGCTTATACCAATTAGATCTTAATCTTCGTTTGCCCAATTCAATCTATCTGATGGAGAAAATTGCCAAGGAGCTCCATTGTTTTCTATATTGGTTAACATTCCTGCCAACTCACTCGGAACTTTTGACTCTTCCATTACTAAATATCTTCTTAAATCAACAATTACGCTTAATGGATCAATATTAATTGGACATTCCATTACACAAGCATTACAACTTGTACAAGCCCAAACTTCTTCTTCCGAAACGTAATCTCGAAGTAACGATTTACCATCGTCAAATTCTTTTCCTTCTTTCTTTGCTAATCGAACTTCGTCTCCTATTTCTTCAATACGATCACGAACGTTCATCATTATTTTACGAGGAGAAAGTTTTTTACCAGTTTGATTTGCTGGACATACATCTGTACAACGTCCACACTCCGTACAAGTATATGAATCCATTAATTGTTTCCACGTCAAATCCAATACATCTTTAGCTCCAAAACGCTCTGGCTCTGCAACGACTTCTCCTTCAGCAGGAGCTGCATAAGGGTCAAAATTTGGATCAAACATTTTTTCTACTTCTTCTTTTACTGCTGCCAAATTTGTAAAACCTCCTTTAGCTTTTAAATTAGCATAATAAGTGTTTGGAAAAGCTAATAAGATATGGAAGTGTTTAGAATATGGCAAGAAATTCAAAAATGCCAAAATTCCCATAATATGAAACCACCAAGCACTACGCTCAATAAAGATTAAAGAACCTGTTGACATTCCATCTAATAAAGGAACTAAAACTTGACTAATTGGAAACGAACCCGCTTCTATATAATGATGAACTCCTCTTGCTTGTAAAATTGAATCTGAGGCATTCATTGTAAATAATGCTGTCATTAAAATAACTTCAGATAACAAGATAATATTAGCATCGTCAAATGGCCAACCTTTCATTTCTGGTTTGTGGAATCGATCTATTTTGATCACGTTTCTTCTAATAAAGAAGATGATACAAGATATCCAAACTAAAAACGCTAAAATTTCGAAGAATCCGATTAGAAAATCATATAACGAACCTGCTCCTGCAAAAATTCGGTGATGTCCTGTTATTCCATCAATAATGATTTCCATTACTTCAATGTTGATAATCACAAAACCAACATAAACTAAAATATGTAAAACTCCTGCAACTGGTCTTCTTGTCATTTTTCCTTGACCTAGAGCGACCTTCGCCATGTTTTTCCATCGTTGTTTAGGATTATCTGTTCGATCTAAATCTTTCCCTAACTTAATATTACTTGAAATTTTGCTAATGTTTTTTCCAAAAAACACTCCAGCTCCTATTAATAATATTATAAAAATTATACTTGATAACATAGTTTACATTTTTTTTGCAACGGCAAATATAATTAAATACAATTTGAACACTCTATCTATTCCAAAGGAATGAACCTATTTAGAACCTTTTTAGATAAGGCTTGTAAAATATTTCTTCCCTTGTTGGATTTTGTAAATAAGCTAATTAACTTTACAGCTATAACAAAAACAATTAAATGAAAGCCGCTACAATTAGTCAATTGAAAAAAGAGTTAAAATCACTTTCAAAAGAAGAGCTCCTACAGGCGTGCTTGGCATTGAGC
>WFNC01000547.1 GCA_015488785.1 Flavobacteriales bacterium
GTATAAAAAGTCTGATAAATGAAAGTATTTAAGTTTGGAGGAGCATCTGTAAAAGATGCTTCTTCTGTTTTGAACGTAGCCGAAATTATAAATTTGTACACCGAAGATTTAGTAATCGTTGTTTCCGCAATGGGAAAAACCACCAATCTAATGGAAGAATTGGTTGACGCTTTTATAAAACAAAATAAAGAAGAACTAATTCAAGTTTATCAAAACTTATACAATTTGCATTATGAAATTGTAGCAGATTTAGGACTTACCGAAGATGTAGATTTTATTACGTTATTCGAATACAAATTTGACGAATTAGAACAACTAATCAACACTGATCCTTCGGACAATAAAAATTACGTCTATGATCAAATTGTAAGTTTTGGCGAAATTATTTCAACAACAATTATTTCTGGATTTTTAAACTTCATCAACATGGAGAACTGTTGGTTCGATGCCCGAAAACTAATTAGAACGGACAACAAATATAGAAATGCAAATGTAAATTGGGAAAAAACCAATGCACTAATAAATAAGCATATTGGAGGGTACATCAAAGATAATTCTACAAGAAGTATTGCAATTACACAGGGATTTATAGGACACACCGACACCAAACAAACAACGACTCTAGGTAGAGAAGGTTCCGATTTTTCGGCTGGAATTTTGGCTTGGTCGCTAAATGCAGAAGACGTAACCATTTGGAAAGATGTACCAGGTATGCTAAATGCCGACCCTAAATATTTTAACAACTGTGTAAAATTAGAGAAAATATCTTTTAAAGAAGCAATCGAATTAAGCTATTATGGAGCTTCGGTAATTCATCCTAAAACCATAAAACCTTTAGAAAATAAAAACATTCCTTTGTTTGTAAAATCGTTTATGAACCCAAAAGAAAGTGGTACAAAAATTCAGGAATCTGGAGCGGATGACGCTAAAATACCTTCTTATATATTCAAGCAAAAACAAACTTTAATTTCATTTATACCCAGAGATTTTTCTTTTATTGATGAAAAAAGTTTGACTGAGTTGTTTGCTTTCTTCTCAGGAAATGACATTAAAATTAATTTAATGCAAAACTCAGCCATTAGTTTTTCTGTTTGCATAGATGAAAACGAAGATAAATTAGCACAAATATTAAATCACTTTAAACAGAAGTATAAAGTAAAATATAATCAAAAATTAGAGCTTTTAACCATTAGACATTATAATGAGAAAGTGGTACAACAGTTAACCGAAGGAAAATCTATTTTAGCGCAACAAAACAGTAGGCAAACAGCTCGCTTTGTATTAGAAAACAATTAATTATAACAAATGAAAATAGTTGTAAATACACGTTTATTAATCAAAGACAAACTAGAAGGAATCGGTTGGTTTACATACGAAACCTTAAAAAGGATAACTAAAACACATCCCGAACATCAATTCTACTTCCTTTTTGATAGAGCTTATGATGCATCATTTATTTTTTCAGACAACATTATACCAGTAGTACTTTCGCCACAAGCTCGACATCCAATTTTATTCAGAATTTGGTTTAACTGGTCTGTTCATCGTTTTCTAAAAAAAATAGACGCTGATTTATTTATATCTCCCGATGGCTATTTAAGTTTAACAACAAAAGTTCCACAGCTTGCAGTTATACATGATTTGAATTTTGAACATTATCCCGAATTTTTGCCCCGTCACATTACGAGATACTATAAAAAATACTTTCCTCTATTTGCAAAAAAAGCAACTAAAATCGTTACGGTTTCAAATTTTTCTAAACAAGACATTGTAAATCAATACGGAATTAATCCCGAAAAAATAAATGTTGCTTACAATGGGATAAATGAATTATTTGTACCAATTTCAGAATCGAAAAAATCAGAAATCAGAAATCAATACACCAATGGAGAGCCCTATTTTATTTACGTAGGCTCACTTAATCCCAGAAAAAACATAGAAAACACATTAAAAGCCTTTGATGCGTATAAAAAACAAACAAAATCGAATCATAAATTTATAATTGTAGGAGAAAAACTATGGAGCAATAAATCGATTGAAAAATGTTACAATGAATTAACCTATAAAGATGATGTTATATTTGTAGGAAGGTTATTTAACGCTGATTTAAGAGACGTTTTAGCCTCAGCTATAGGATTGCTTTATATTTCTTTTTTCGAAGGATTTGGAATACCTGTAGTAGAAGCGATGAAATGTGGAGTCCCTGTTATTACAAGTAACAGGACTAGCTTACCAGAAGTAGCAGGAAATTCAGCCATACAATGTAACCCCGAAGATTACAACGGAATAGCAAATTTAATGGTCTCAATTACCAATGAGGATGTAGCTTCTTTGATGATTGAAAGTGGTTTTGAGCAAGCCAATAAATTTAACTGGGACAATACAGCTAACGATTTGTGGAAAGCAGTAGAAGAGATTTTGTAAATATTAATATGATTATCCGTTTGTTTCCCCAAAAGGATAAAAAGTCTTTGTATATTTTTCTCTTCTAGCTCTATGTCCTCAAGCCGGACTGGCTCTTCATTTTTTTCTTAGTCAAAAAAACGAAGCAAAAAAGACAAGGCTAAAAATGAATATAAACATAGACCGGCATAAAAGTTAAGTTCGGTTGGCGGATCTCCTAGCGGAGCTAGCCAATCTCTCTA
>WFNC01000548.1 GCA_015488785.1 Flavobacteriales bacterium
GAGCCAAGCCTAACTAAAATATTACAAAAAAAAGCTAGCGTTTCTATTCCTAACGCAACAAAACAGATTTACTTCAAGTCGTTTATGTGATAATAAAATTATTTATTTGACGCATTTTATAATTTAATAGATATTACCACTTTTCTTCTTGTCCTTGACTATTCAAACCGTCAAAGCCTTCATTGTTATAATCGTCAACACTTGGTTGCAGCATTTTATATTGATCACAGTCTAGCGGATTTCTAGTTACACTGGGTGGCTTTGGAAAATCTCCTTGAGAAATATTAATTGTAGAATCAGCATAGACTTTATTCATATAATATCCCCAAATTGGCAATGCCATATTTGTACCCATTCCCAATTGCAAACTTCTAAATCGTACTGATCGATCTTCTGCTCCAACCCAAACACCTGTTACCAAATCTGGAGTCAATCCCATAAACCAACCGTCTGATTGATTTTGAGTTGTTCCTGTTTTTCCTGCAATTGGCATTTTAAGACCTGCATAAGGTCTTTTTTTTGTTTTTCTACCTCGTATTCTTATGGCAGTTCCACCAACCAAACGTCTTCCATTTTTTCCCACGGCAGTTGGATGTCTCATACCTGATGTTACTTTTTTCATCATCTGTAAAATAGTGTAAGCAGTATATTCTGCCCAAACCTCTTTTGCTTTTTGCTGAGGTTCATATATTATGTTCCCATTTTTATCTTCTATTTTAGAAATAAATGTAGGCGTAATATAGACTCCATTATTTACAAAAGCAGTCATTGCGCTTACCATTTCATAAACCGATAAATCAAAAACACCAAGAGCCATCGCTGGAACAGGAGTAAACATAGAAGTATCGATACCCAATTCAGCTACTCGGTTAAATACTTTTTGAGGCATTCCGTTTTTTCCAATAATATGAGCCGTTATATTATTCATTGAAGCTGCTAAAGCAAAAGAATAAGGCGTTAACTCGTTGGTATATCTCGCTCCTGCATTTCCAGGACACCACATTTTGTTTCTCTTGGCATTATAAGGAACTTCGACACAATATTGCATGTCAGGAACTTGATCGCAAGGATGAATTGCCCCAGTTTCAATTGCTGTAGCATATACAAAAGGTTTAAATGTTGACCCAACTTGTCGTTTTCCATTCTTAACCATGTCGTATTTAAAATGTTTAAAATTTGGTCCTCCAACCCACGCTTTTACAAATCCAGTATGTGGATCGATCGAAACCATTGATGCTCTCAACAAACTTTTGTAATATCGAATAGAATCCATAGAAGAAAGTAAAGTGTCTTTTTCGTATCCTTCCGATTGCCAATCAAAAACACGTATTATCCTTTTCTTATTAAAAAGTGAATCTATTTCTACTTTTGTTCTTATGGGTTCGTCATGTTTACAATAATCACAATGGTAGTGGTCTCCTATTTTTGTTATCCCTTTTGTTCTTTCACAATAAGAACAAACTTTACCTGTCAATTTTTTGTACATATTAGATCGTCTTTTTGCGCGTTGCATCAACGTATCTATTTGAGTTTTTGACAAATCATTCGAAAACGGAGGATTTCTCCAGCGCTTGTTATTCTTAAAAAAGTCTCTTTGTAATTCATGTTTCAAATGTTCAGCAACAGCATATTCAGCATATTCTTGCATTCGAGAATCTATTGTGGTGTAAATCTTCAATCCATCGGAATAGATATTGTATGGCTTCCCCTCGTTATCTACTCTTGTATAGTTTCCATTTTTATCTTTATTACCCAATATTTTTGTAACTTCTTTTCTTAATGTTTCTCTAAAATATGGAGCCAACCCAGACTGATGATCGACACGTGTATAATGTAATCCCAAAGGCAAAACTTTTAAAGAATCATAGACCTCCTTCGTAATAAATTTACTTTTTTTCATTTGCCAAAAAACAACATTTCTTCTGTGGTGAACAGTATCGTATCTTTTCAAAGGATTGAACAATGAAGGGTTTTTTGCCATTCCAATTAGCATGGCTGCTTCGTGTATTTTTAATTCCTTTGGTGTTTTTCCAAAATAAACTTGTGCTGCAGAGTTTATTCCAACGGCATTGTTTAGAAAATCAAACTTATTCAAATACATGGTAAGAATTTCTTCTTTGGTATAGTTTTTCTCTAAACGGGTAGCAATTATCCATTCTTTAAACTTTCGTTTTACCAATTCCCATTTACTTAGTTTTTTTCTAGGGAATAATAATTTAGCCAATTGCTGAGAAATGGTACTTCCCCCTCCTTGACTTTTCTTATTCAAAACAACTCCTTTTATAACCCGTCCTAGTGCTCTTGCATCAACTCCTGAATGGCTTTTAAAACGTTCATCTTCTGTTGCTATCAATGCTTTTTCTAACCATGGAGACAAATCATTGTACTTAGCATTGGTTCTGTTTTCTCTAAAATATTTACCTAAAACAACATCGTCTTGAGTATATATTGTAGTCGCTAAATCCGATTGAGGGTTTTCGAGTTCTTCAAAACCAGGAAGCGTTCCATCGTCTGCTATGTTTAGCATAAAATAGATTGCTCCCATAGGAGCAAGAACTCCTATCCATAACAATAGAATTAAAAACCACTTCGTAAACGGTTTCAAATACTTTTTTTGAGGAACTTTTTCTTCGTTTGTATTTTGAGTTTCTTCCATTTATTTTTTTTATTGAATATCGTCAATACAACCTTTTTTTTGCAATAGGCGTATGTAAATTAAAGTCATCTTAATTCACCATTCATAATTACGTTTAGTACGCTGTTTTAAATTGTTTCAAGAAGCGTAAATCATTCTCAAAGAAATGACGTAAATCGTTTACTTGATATTTTAACATTGTAATACGTTCTATTCCCATTCCAAAAGCAAAACCACTATAAATTGTACTGTCAATTCCTGCATTTTCCAATACATTAGGGTCAACCATTCCACATCCCATTATTTCTAAAAATCCTGTGTGTTTACAAACATTGCAGCCTTTTCCACTACAAAGTTGACAACTAACATCTACTTCAGCACTTGGTTCTGTAAATGGGAAATAGGATGGTCTTAATCTTATTTTTGTTTGCTCTCCAAACATTTCTTTCGCAAAATATAGAAGCGTTTGTTTTAAATCAGCAAACGAAACATCTTTATCGATATATAAACCTTCTACTTGGTGAAAGATACAATGTGCTCTAGCCGAAATTGCTTCATTTCTAAAAACTCTACCTGGAGAAATTGTACGAATTGGAGGGGTGGAGTTTTCCATTACCCGAACTTGTACAGAAGATGTATGTGTTCTTAATGCAATTTTAGGGTCGATAAAAAAAGTATCTTGCATATCTCTAGCAGGATGTTCTTCAGGGAAGTTTAACGCCGTAAAGTTATGCCAGTCGTCTTCAATCTCTGGACCTTCAGAAACAGCAAATCCAATACGGTTAAAAATAGAAATAATTTCGTTTCTAACAACAGATAAAGGGTGCCTCCCTCCAACTTCAAATGGAGCAGCAGGCATCGATAAGTCTAAATCATGATTGCTAGTACTGTTATTTTCTGTTCCTAGTTTTAATTCTTCAATTTTTTCTTGAGCTAGTTTTTTTAAGGTGTTAATCTTTTGACCAAACTCTTTTTTTTGTTCTACAGGAACGTTTCTAAACTCTTTTAATAAAGCGGTAATTTCTCCTTTTTTACTCCCAAGCAATCTAATTCTAAATTGCTCTACTTCTTCGGCTACAGTACTGTTAAATGCTGTAACTTCTTTCAATAATTCTTCTACTTTAGCTAACATTATATTCTAATCTAAAATTTTAATACTAATAATTTTAACATCCTCAATTGGACGATCTCCAGGAGCAGTTTTAGTCATTCCTATTTGTTCTACAACCTCTATTCCATCTACCACTTCTCCATAAACGGTGTAGTTGTTATCCAAAAAAGGAGTTCCTCCTATTGTGGTGTAATCTTTTATTTGTTGTTCTGTAAATTTATAAGGAACGTAATCGTTCAATTGTTTTTGTTTTATTTTTGCAACTAAAGCATTTAAGCTGTCTCTTTTAAGTTCTTTTTTATATCGAGCATACAATGCCGCATCCACTTTATTTTTAGGATTAGCCCAATATTTAGTCATCATGCCAGCTTTAGCTTGTTGATTTATTCTTACTTCCATCTGACCTAAGTCCGATAAAGAATAAACAGCTCCTGTTACAATATAAAATTGTGAGCCACTCGATCTTTGTTCTGGGTTTTGAGCATCTCCTTGTCTCGCCGCGCACAAAGCTCCTTTTTTATGATATAATTTCTGATTAAATTCTGCAGGAATCGTATAACCTGGTCCTCCGTTTCCTAAAGGAACATTTTTAGCTGCGTCTTTAGAGTTTGGATCACCTCCTTGAATCATAAAGTTTTTTATTACACGGTGAAATAATAATCCGTCGTAATAGTTTTCGTCAATTAATTTAGCGAAATTCTTTTGATGTAAAGGCGTTTCTGAATATAATTTTACCGTAAATGTACCTGCAGAAGTTTTAAATTCTACCAGATTAGGTATTCTTAATACTGGTTCAGGGATATCTATATCTTCTTCTTCTTCCAATACGATACGTGTGTCTTCTGTTTTTTCTACGTTAGATTCAGATTTATTTGACTTTTTAAGCAACCCACAGCTACTAAAAGACGTTAATAAAATAGATATAAAAATGATATTTAGGTTTCTTACTTGCAACATAATAATAATTGTATAACTTTGTTCTTTATGCAAAGTAAAGAAATTTGCAGGAAAAGACCTTTAAAAAATAAAAAACATTATGAAAACTATTCTTAGAAATACAATTTTACTAGTTGGTTTACTAACAATTATGACTACATTTTCTTCTTGTTATAAGAAAAAGAAAACAACAGCTGTAATTACAGTTCTTGATGTAGCGAATGCTCCTGTTCCAGGCTCAGATGTGAAAGTTTACTATAAACATGCTACTGATTCTTTAGGTACTGATTTAAGATTAGATAAAGAAGGAACGACTGATGCTTCAGGAAAGGTAACTTTTGATTATACCGATATATTTAAGTCGGGGCAAGCTGGTTTAGCCGTTCTAGACATCGAAGTTGACGGTACTGTTTTGGGTATTATAAAAATAGAAGAAGAAAAACAAAATGAAGAAACTGTAAACATGCAGTAGATTTATTTTAGTGATATGATTTTAAGAAAGAGAGGCTTTTACGAGTGCTCTCTTTTTTTTTACCTTCTATAAAAAGAGCTTTAATATGTGATACCAATTAAATAATGAGGTTCTCGTTTTTTATTCTTCTTTTTATTTCGGATGGTATTATTGTTTCAAAGTTTATCAATTTTACAACTTCACATTTCTCTAGCTTTCTCATTCTCAAAAATTAGCATACCTTTACACGTATGAATTTTGAATTAGAAAAACGTTGGAGAGAAACTGTAGCTATTGCTTCAAAGCATTTTGGAGAAACGCTAGATATGCAGTCTATTTTGTTTATTTTAGGAATACAAGAGTTAAATAAGGGGTATGTCGATTTAACTAAAGATCAAAAACTAGAGGTGATGCATATTGCTACTTGTACTTTGTTAGAACCTTATGGTTATTACGAATTCAAAGGGAGAGACGAAGACGGATGGCCTCATTTCGAAAATATAGAAAAATTACCTCATCTAACAGGTGCCGAACAAGAAGATATGATGAAAGAAGCGTTAATCGACTATTTTAATAATGCTGAAATTACAGAGTAAATGATTGAAATAACTTCTTTAAATAAAAGTTCTTCAAAAAAAGAACAGTACGTTACGCTTTTGGCTCAAGTAAAAGCCATAACAGAAGGTGAAAGTAATCGAATCGCTAACCTAAGTAATGTTTGTTCTTTACTAAAGTATGAAATGAATTGGTTTTGGGTTGGATTTTATTTTGTAGAGAATGAAGAATTGGTTTTGAACACTTTTCAAGGTACATTGGCTTGTACTCGTATAAAAAAAGGAAAAGGTGTTTGCGGTACTTCTTGGGAAAAAAATCAGACGATTTTGGTTCCAGATGTCAATCAATTTGAAGGGCACATTGCTTGTAGTTCAGCTACTCAGTCCGAAATTGTATTACCGATTAGAGATAAAAATCAAATTTGTATTGGTGTTTTGGATGTCGATAGTGAGTTTTTAAATACTTTTGACCAAGATGATCAATTTGGCTTAGAACAAATTACTGATTTTATAAATTCATTACTGTGAAATATATCGTTAGATTATTAATAATACCGATTTTATTCTGGGTTAGTTGTGCGCAACAATCTGCTTTGTCAGGTGGTGAGAAAGATACATTTTCGCCTGTTTTAAATGTTGAAAAATCTTTTCCCGAAAATCGTTCTACAAATTTTAAAGTAACGGAAATTCAACTAGAATTTGATGAGTTTATTCGATTAGACAATCCTAAAAAGAATGTTGTGATTACTCCAAGTTTACCTTTTGAGCCTATTTATGAAGTAAAGGGAAAGAAAATAATTGTAAAGTTGAAAGATGAGCTAGCTGAAAATACAACTTATTTAATCAATTTTGGAAACGCTATTTCGGACATTACAGAAAGAAACAAAATACTAAATTTTAGTTATGTTTTGTCAACAGGCAATGAAATTGATTCTTTAGAATTAGTCGGAAGTGTTTACGATGCATTTTCTAAAACCTCGGAGAAAGAAATTTTGGTAGCACTTTACAATGCCAATAAAGATTCTCTAGCTTTAATCGAAAAGCCTTATTATTTTACGCAAACGAATAGTAAAGGAAGTTTTAAATTCAAAAATCTAAAAGAAGGAACTTATACTTTGTTAGCAATTGATGACAAAAACGGAAATTATAAATTTGATCCTAAATCGGAGCGAATTGCATTTCTTGATACTTTAATTGTAATTTCGAGTGATTCGATTAATCAAAGTCAAGCTGTAAACCTATCACTGTTTGAAGAGCGAAAAGAAAAAATATTTATTTCATCAAAAAAATATGCTTACCCAGGGAAAGTTGAATTGATTTTAAATGCAAAAGCAACTAAAACGAGTATTACATTGCTGAATAATGATTTTGTTGATGGAAGCTCAGAAAAAGTATTTCTAAAAAAAGATACCATACAGTTTTGGGTGAAAAATATTGATTCTATTTCTAAAATTAATTTCATAGTAAATATCGAAAACTTTGATGCCGATACAACGAAAGTAAACGTAAAGAAGTTGAAGAAAAATGAGGATACAATACTTCGTTATAATACGAATACGAGAAATGACATTCCTTTTTTTGAGGATATAATTTTCACGTTCTCAACTCCAATTTCTAACGTTAATACTAGTTTCATTAAAGTTCTAGATGAAGATTCTGTTTCTATTCCTTTTCAAAGTAAAATAGAGAAAAATAAAGTTTTTATTATAATAGAACTAAAAGAAGATATGGATTATGAGTTGTTTGCCTATCCAAATGCGTTTGTAGATGCTTATGAGCGAACGATCGATTCTACTCATTTGTTTTTTAAAGTCAAACCAGAAAATAAGTTTGGCAATCTTATCTTGCATTACGAAAAA
>WFNC01000549.1 GCA_015488785.1 Flavobacteriales bacterium
GAGTTTGTTGGAACGATGAAGAACTAGGTGTCAATTGGCATTCGGCGAGACAAGAATCTGCAGCAGCATTTGGAAATGACGGTATGTACATGGAAAAATTTATTGAAGAGCCACGTCATATTGAGATACAAATTGCGGCTGATCAGCACGGAAATGTTTGCCACATGTCGGAAAGAGATTGTTCGATACAAAGAAGACATCAAAAATTGGTAGAAGAAACACCTTCTCCATATATGACAGATAAACTGCGTAAAAAAATGGGAGAAGCGGCTAAGAAAGCTGCAGCTGCTGTTAACTACGAAGGAGTTGGTACGGTTGAGTTTTTGGTTGACAAACATAGAAACTTTTTCTTTATGGAAATGAATACTCGTATTCAAGTAGAACACACCATTACGGAAGAAGTTATTAATTTTGATTTGGTAAAAGAGCAAATAAAAATTGCAGCAGGAGAAAAAATAAGCGGAAATGATTATTTTCCTGTTGGACACGCTATTCAGTGTAGAATAAACGCTGAAAACCCATTTAAAAACTTTATGCCTTGTCCAGGAAAGATTACCAATTATCACGCTCCAGGTGGACACGGAGTAAGAATCGATGCACACGTTTATGCAGGATATACGATTCCTCCTTTTTACGATTCAATGATTAGTAAATTGATTACTGTTGCTCAAACTAGAGAAGAAGCTATCTTAAAAATGAAGAGAGCTTTGGAAGAATATGTAATTGAAGGTGTACACACTACAATTCCTTTTCACCAACAACTTTTAGAAGATAAAAAGTTTTTGGAAGGAGACTTTACAACTAAGTTTATGGAAACTTTTGAAATGAAAGGTTAAAAAAAATATAAATAATAAAAAAGCTGTTTAGAACTATTTCTAAACAGCTTTTTTTATGCTGAAAAACAAAGCTATAATACCTAGCTTTAAACTAAAGCAGTAAAGTATTAACTGAAGCTAGACCATAATCATAACCCAAGGTCGCAATGATGTAACCTGCATTTTCTTTTTCGCAAGCGGTGTCAATTATTTCTAAGGATATTTTAATATTCTCTTCGTCCAAATGACTAAAAGGTTCATCAAGTAAAAGTAAGTCAAAGGGTTGTAAAATAGTTCTAATCAACGCTACTCGTTGTTGTTGACCAATCGACAGTGTTTTAATCGTTCTTTCCTTGTACGCATCTAAATCAAACTGAGTAAGAAAAGCCTCTATTTCAATCGTTGAATAATGGTTCGTTAGTTCATTTTTTAGCATTAAGTTCTCCCAAACTGTCAAATGGCTAATTAATTGCAAATCTTGTGGTAGGTAAGCAATCTTGTTGGTTCTAATCTCTGACCATTCTGTCAATGAAATGTTTTTAGAAGAAATACGATCGAAATTTAAAGTTCCCTTAAAGTCATTTCTCAATCCGAACAAATAGTTAAGGAAGGTACTTTTTCCTTTTCCCGAATTGGAAGATAGGAAATACTTCTCTTCGGTATTTAGAACCAGTTGTTTATTCCACACTTCCGACTCCTCAAAGTTTTCAGTAAGTAGAGGCAAAGGGATTACGTTGTCTAAAAATATTGTCATAAAATAATTGTTAGTCTATTACAAATATAGTATTTTTGTAGTATGAATTAACGCCCAAGAGGTTTGTTTTAATTCTAGGAGCAATCCGCCCATACAGTATATTTTTTTGAACTTAACAATTATAAAATTGGGGGTTAAATTGACTTAGCAATGGCGTGCCGTCCATTTTTCATTAAATGCCAGTCGGATTACAGACCTAAGTTTGCGTCCCCAACCATGTTAGACCGAAGTTTAACAAATTTTCAGCTGTATGGGTTTTTTTATTTTTTTCTTGGAAGTAAAAAACAAGTTTCATTAGCAGCGCAAATAACTGATTGTTTACTTTTTGTAATTATCGTAAATCTACTTATACAATACCCTCCCTTTTTTCATAAAAAAACGATATCTATTTTATCAAAAAAATTGTACTGATTTCAGGACAAGTATCGAACAAAAACCTTACAAAAGATATTCAAATTATACTTGATTTGTCTTAGTTGGGGTTTACTGTATTTTTCATTTTCAGACTCAGGGCATTTCATCAGGGTTTTCTTCAAAATATACATCTAAGATTAAGAACGTAAATCGTTCTATATTTTCAAATAGTTCCTCATACTCTTCTTTTGTTATGTTTTTGAATTTGTCTTTTGATTTAAAATATTCGAAAGACATTTTTGCTTTTAACTTTTGCCTAGCTGTGTACAAATTTCCTAGTTTTGATTCCATTTTTTTTATTAATCATTTTGTTACTACTCAGCAGGTATGAAACTCTGTTAGATACTGATAATCAGCGAATTCATACATTTATTAGGCTTTTAACTGTAAAATGTTTAAAAATTGTAAAGTATTGACAATCAGCAAACAATAAATGAAACAATATTTTTCATTACTAATTTTGAAGTTAAATTCAATTCCAACCCAATTATAAAATACTGATTAGCAGTAAAGTATCCCTGCTGAGTAGTAACATCATTTTTACTGCGCTTACTTTATTCGTTTTTATTTGTTCTTGTTCGTATTGATTGATATTGGTTCGTTTATAGTGGGTTAAAAAAATCGTTCAATCAATGTTTTTTCAAAATCAGCATAAATACCAAGTTTAGCAAGGTGTTTGTCTCAGAATATTTTCTATATTTATCACTTAACTTCATAAATTAACATATTTCGAAATAATGAATCGTGTTAAGGAGGTATTACAAGAAAAGGGAATCAAGCAAACTTGGGTGGCTGATAAGCTGGGTAAAAGCTTCAATATTGTCAATGAATACTGCAATAATAAAAGGCAGCCTAGATTAGAAGTTCTGTTTGAAATTGCAGAATTGTTGAATGTGAAAGTAATGGATTTGATTAACGAAAAAGAAGAGCAATAGTTAATGAGCATATTAATAAGCATAGAAAAATTATTGTCTGGCAATTTTGTTGAAGGAACTCGAATGGAATTTAAAGAAGGATGGAACCCAAAGGCAATTATGCGTTCTGTTTGTGCATTTGCTAACGATTTTGAAAATGAAGGTAGTGGATACATTATTGTTGGTGTAGCTGAAGAAAATGGTAAACC
>WFNC01000550.1 GCA_015488785.1 Flavobacteriales bacterium
AAAAACAATTTGAAGCAGCTAAAATATTAGTCATTATACTTTTGGCTTATTATGTTTTTGCTTCTTGGTGGGCTTGGTGGTTTGGAGCAGCTTATGGACATAGAGCTTTTGTAGAGTTTTATAGTTTTCTAACCTTGCCTCTAGCTTATTTTATTCACATTGTATTAAAACAAAACAATTGGCTCAAATATTCAATTGCAACCCTAATCATTATTTTAATTTACGTAAACGTAGAGTTAAGCGGCATCTACCAAGCTCCGTGGGATGGTCCTTATTGGAATTGGGATCAACTTTGGAATAGGGTTAGAATGATTATATAGTTTATTTCCCAAAATTGCTCCTTTAGGGAGTGATAGTTTGTATGTTTTTCGTGATTATGTCATAAAGATTACGCTTTTTATTGGATTCTATTTTCTATAACAGCTCAACCTCAAATCATTTAGATTGTCAACAAAAAAATATTAAAATAGAGAATAATATAGCCTTTTAAAAGAACATTCAATAAGATACTACAATTAATTTAAACCATTCCCTACCGCCCTATAATATACTCATTCGATTGAATAAGAAAAACTTGAACCGCTCTTGTTTTGTAAAGAGTATTATCAGGCATATAGGAAAATATATTCGTCAACTTCAATAGTTTTCCTTCAGATAATTCGTATAGTTTTCTTTTTACAGCTAAAGGAATTCTTCCTCCTTTGATTCGAACAGAATCTTGAGTAGAAAAATGAATTGTAAATGAATGTACAACTAATTGATTGTTTGTAATCGGATGGAAAGAACGCACATAATTATCCCTTATAAGGTGTTCAATATCCAAAGTAGAATCATTTTTCACACCTCCAATCGATATTATAGGCTTTGGAATATGTGCTAATCCAAAAACTTTAGTGAAAATCAATTGCGGTTTTCCTTTAGCGGTTTTCTCAAATATTTTAAGAATAGTTATTTTATCTGTCGTTTCATGCGGAAAAGTAATTTCATAACCGTTGTTTTGCTGTTTTTTAATCTTTCCGCCCTCTATTTTTAAATATGCTATTCGTCCATCTCCTTTGTACTTTACAATTATAATGTTCTTTTTTTCAATGTAAAAGACACTATCGGACAACACTACAACTTCTGACTTGTTTTTAATAATATGCAAGTCGATTACTTCCCTTTGGGCATTAAGTGTACAGCTTAAAGAGAATAAGAATATTAAAAGTTTAAATTTTAGTTCCATTTCAGAAGCTTACGAATGTCCGCAGTATTTGTTGCAACATTAATTGTTAAGAGTTCCATTTCTAGTTCTTCATTTTTTAGCCTACCTTTTTCTTTATTTAGGTAAACAACAGCTAACTTATTTTTTTTGGTAACACCCCACAAAACTGTTTTGTTTTTAGGATTATAACTCACCACATCGTTAAAACCAGCGTATAAACGATATAAGGCATTCTTACCGTATTCAGCAATAAACATGGTCGTGAATACCAATGTATCTTTAACATTCTCCTTATCAACAAATATAGGCGATTCTAAAGTGCGCCCTCTTGGTAAATTTGACGGGCAATCAGAATTATATATTCCAAAGTTGTTTACCGAAAATATTCTGTAAACTTTACTCTCATTTTTAAACTGTTCTGAAATTTGATATGCACTACTTTTTTCAATCAAATTAATTGTCTTTACAGAATCGGTTAATTGTTTATTTATTTTCTGAAGTGAATCTATTTTTAGTTGAATCGAATGATATAAGTTCGTTTTATCTGCACTAAAATTCAAAAGTAATTTATCGTAAACTTCCTTTGCTTTTTGAATATTTATTCCTTCAGAAACGACAGGTTGTACATTTATAGTTCGCTTTTTTCCGTTTTTAAAAAGGATTAAAAAATATTTTTCTTCTCTTTTTATTAACTCAATGTCATTCCAATTTTCTTTTACTTCTTGAAGTTTAAATTCTGGATTATTGGGTAATACTTCAAAGAGTATATTATCGAAAGGAGCTAACTCGGGAAAACTTTTCGGGTTGAATTCTAAATTTAAAGCAAATCTGTCATTATCAGCTGTTTTAGGAATTTTTGGTAAATTAGCTTTTAAAACACTATCGGCTTTCTGTTTTGATTTCTTTATCTGAGATTTAATAATGGCATTTCTATTTTCAAATAGCTTAGAATTACTTTCGGTTAATACAATCGGATTTTTTCGCCCTAAATATTCCCAAACAGAATCATTAGTGAGGTAATATTGATTAAATTTCAAATCAGAGTTACTAGAACTCATTTCTATTTCAATTCTAGATTGAGGATTTACATTTAAAACATTACCTGCCAAATCGTATGCTCTAATCTCAAACATTCCTGCAGATTCGAAATGATACTCAACAGACGCCGAATCATAAATCATCGGTATTCCCGATAAGAAAATAGCAGAAACAGTTTCGAATTTTCGGTACTTTATCATTACACTATCTGAAAACAGTTCTCCATTTTGAGATAAAAAGGCATCTTTAGGAATGTTTATAATACTTTTCAATTTCGTATTAATCGTAACCGAATCTTTTGGGTGATGTCTAAATTCTCCAAAAGGAATTTCTATATTTTTTAGCGGTTTATTTATTCTATTTTTTATGATTTCTTTTTTGTTCGAAACGCTTGCATTTTCTTTCAATCCAAAATAGTTGTTACTTACCACAAAGGTTAAAAGAGCAATGCCAATTAGACCGAGAATTTTAAGTGAATAATTTTTATTCGTTTTTGAATTTTTCAATACGAAATCAAAGTTTTTTGAAGCTTCGATTTCTTCTGGTGGCGGATTATTTCTATTTTTATTTATTTTTGAATTTTTCATGACGTAGCATTTTTTGTAAACAAAGTTCTCAATTTACTTATTGTTCGATAGGTTTTTACTTTAGCATTGTTTTCCGTTATTGATAGAATAGCTCCAATAATTTTAAATGATTTATCTTCGAAAAAGCGCATTTCTATTAAAGAGAACTCTTCTGTTGTTAGTTTTTTGAGATGCTCTGTTAGCTCTTCTTTTCTTAATAAAAAATCATCTGTTTCTAACTCTACAATGAGTGTATTTTCGATTAGGGTGGTAATATTAATTACTCTATTTTTATGCTTAGTACGATAAAATTGATTGACTTCATTAAAGGCGATTCTATAAAACCAATTTATGATACTTTTCCCTCGATGTTCATATTTATTTATGTTTTTTAAGGCTTTTATAAACGTTTGTTGCGTTAAATCTATTGCATCATTTTTAGCGTCCATTCGTTGATAAATGAACCGAAATATTTTTTCATAATAGAGGTTATAGAAATATTCAAAATGAAGCGGGTTCAATTGCGCCATCTTCAGTTGAATCGTTTCTTGTTCAATATTTGTTTTTGAAATCTTATTTATCATTATCTAAATGTTTCTATTCTTTATAATGGCGTTTTTTCAAAAAAGATACAGAACTATATGATTTTCTTTCAAATCAATGCATATTTAGCTCAAAATAACTTGCTTATCCGTTTGTTTCCCCAAAAGGATAAAAAGTTTGTGTTTATTTTTCTCTTCTAGCTCTATGTCCTAAAGCCGGACAGGCTCTTCATTTTTTTCTTAGTCAAAAAAACGAAGCAAAAAAGACAAGGCTAAAAATGAATA
>WFNC01000551.1 GCA_015488785.1 Flavobacteriales bacterium
CGCCTCATATGATATGCTTTTTAGACTTTTTCAGTGAGTCCTAATTAGCTTTTCAAATTTTCCGAAAAGCTAATTATTATGAGTTTTTTTGTCTTATTCAACAAACCCTAAGTAACCCTAATAATAAAATAACGGTATTATGATAAATATTTATTACATTGCTTTTTATTACATAAATAAATGAATAAAAGTAAACAATATCTATTAATATCTCTATTCACGTTTATAGCGGGGTATCTATTTTTAAAATCAGCTTTTTATAGTTCGCAGGACAACCTTTTTGTAAATGAAATCGTGTTAATTGTATTAGGGACGCTAGTCACCATCGCTATTACTTCTGCGCTATTAAACAAACAGAGCGAAGTGGAATTAGAAAAAGAACAGCGCGTTAAAATATTCGACATCAAGTCATCTTTATATTTTGAACTCATAAATTTTATTGAAGGAGTTATTTTAAAAAGTAAAATAACAGAAGAAGACTTAATACGTTTAGAGTTTTTAACACATAAAATATCAATTATTGCCAATAATGAAGTACTAAAAGAATACGCTACTTTTGTGAAAATTGTAAAAAAAGTGTCTATAGATGTTAATGTTACAAAGCTAGAATCAAATGAATTATCAGTTCAATTAAATAAACTGTGTGCTAAAATTAGATATGATTTAATAATAAAAGAAAAGGATACAGAACTTGATTACAACAGCTTGATTGAAAGCTAACCTCTTAATTGAAAGTACGATAACAACATTAAAATGCTCTTACTTTTTTTATGCGTTAGGGATAGAACGGTTTGTTTGAACTCTTTTTTATTTTTTCAATAAAAAAAGTGAGTAGTGATAGCCCGACTTATTTCGTTTTTTTTTCGAAATAAGGAACGCCCAACTAATACTTAAATCAAATATATTTTTGAGCCTAATTATAAACATATTTTGCTTGTGCTTGCATTAATTGGATTGCTTTCTCTAAATTTGCGACATGATTAAAAAAATAAACATCCTTTCATTTATTTTACTTCTTGTGACGAGCTTACTTAGTTTGTTTACTTATCAGGATGATATGGATTTGCAGATTCCAAATATCTCGCTTGTTTTTATAATCTTTACTTTTTTGTTTGGAACGTTACTCGCTCTAAAAATTGTGATTCGATGGCACGCAATCTCAATAAGTATGAAGCATGATGGGTATAAGATAAATAGAAATGGTTTTCAAAACGCTATTATTTATGATGGTGTTTTTCTTATTTTCTTCTTGTTGGTGGGGCTTTCTTTATTGATTTATGTTACCGAAATTTGGTTTGTTGGTTTGGTACTTATATTATTTGTAGTGGAAGGTGTTGTACTTGTTATAATAAACCTTGTTTATAAACCTTACAAGATTATAGTAAATAAAGATTCGATTATCACCATTAATAATTCGATTGAGATTTTACATTGGAATACCATAAAAAAAGTTGAAGAAAGTAGGAATGACATTCATTTGATTAATAAACTGGGGCAAACTTCTGTTTTTAATCTCGAATTATTATCGGTTGATGATGCGATGAAATTTAGACAAGAACTAAAGTCTATCGCACAAGAAAAAGGACTTTATTATGGAGTTCATTCTAGTTAGGTTCAAAACGAATAAAGACTAATTGTATTGAGTATAAACTCAAAACTAACGATGGGTTCGTTTTGTTAATGAATTGGATTAATTATATTTGCAGGAGATTACAAAAAAAATTGAGAAAATAAAAAAATGAGTGATAAAAAAGTAAGAGTGCGTTTTGCACCAAGTCCAACAGGTCCTTTACATATTGGAGGAGTAAGAACAGCATTGTATAACTATTTGTTTGCAAAAAAACATAATGGAGACTTCTTGTTGAGAATAGAAGATACCGATCAGACTCGTTTAGTACCTGGTGCTGAACAATATTTGTTAGATTCTTTGGCGTGGTGTGGTATTTCGCCAAACGAGGGACAAGGAATTGGAGGAGATTTTGGTCCTTACAAACAATCGGAAAGAAAAGACGCTGGGATATATAAAGACTACGCTTACCAATTGGTAAACGATGGTTTTGCTTACTATGCTTTTGATACTTCGGAAGAATTGACAGCAATGAGGGAAATGGCTCAAAAAGCTAAAATGGCGAACTGGCAGTACAATGGTATTACACGTGGTTCGATGAAAAACTCGGTTAGTCTTTCGGAAGATGAAGTAAAGACGAGATTAGAAAACGGAGATCCATATACGTTACGTTTAAAAATGCCTCGAAACGAAGAGGTTCGTTTTCACGATGAAATTAGAGGTTGGGTTATTGTAAACACCAATAATATGGACGATAAGGTCATTTACAAGTCGGACGGAATGCCAACTTATCATTTAGCCAATATTGTGGATGATCATTTAATGGAAATTTCGCACGTAATTAGAGGAGAAGAATGGTTACCATCGGCACCTTTGCATGTTCTTTTATACCGTTATTTAGGTTGGGAAGATTCTATGCCTAAGTTTGCTCACTTGCCTTTGATTTTAAAACCAAACGGACACGGTAAGTTAAGTAAAAGAGACGGAGTTGAAGGAGGTTTCCCTGTTTTTCCATTGGAATGGAAAGATCCAAAAACTGGAATTGTATCTTCAGGATATAAAGAAAGTGACTATTTGGAAGATGCGTTTATAAATATGTTAGCATTTTTGGGATGGAACCCTGGTACAACTCAAGAATTATTTTCTATTGATGAATTGGCAGAAGCATTTACACTGGAAAGAGTTGGGAAAAGTGGAGCTAAATTTGATCCAGACAAAACTAAATGGTTTCAACAACAATATTTAAGAGCTAAAAACGGAGCGCAATTAGCAAAATTAGTAGTTCCTATTTTAAAAGCAGAGAACATAGAAGCTAAGGAAGAATATGTAGCCAAAGTTTGTGATTTAATGAAAGAAAGAGCAACTTTTGCAAAAGACATTCTTACAGAAGGACGTTATTTCTTTGAAGATTTTACAGCATATGACGCTAAAACAGTTAAGAAAAAATGGAAAGCAGATACTGCCGAAATTATGCAAGAATTATTGACTGAATTAAAAGCAATAGAAGAGTTTACTACCGAAAATATTGAAAGTAAATTTCAAGCCTATTTGGAACGTAAAGAGTATGGATTTGGGAAAGTAGGTCCAGGATTTAGATTATTGGTAACAGGAAAAGGAATGGGACCATCTATGTTCCACATTTGTTCTGTTCTTGGAAAAGAAAAAGTTATTGATAGAATGGAAAACGGAATTACTAAAGTTGAGGCTTTGAAAGGAGCTACTGCTTAACTTTTCTTAAAAAAACAAACTAAAAGCCATTGTAAATTATTTGCAGTGGCTTTTTTTGATATAAAAGATGTACATTTGTCTTTATCTATTAAATAACAAATATTATGAGATTAATTATAACAACGATACTTACTTTAAGCTTTACAGTGTTATTTTCACAAGGGAGTTTTATCGCTAAATATTACCCCTCTAGTTCTAACACTGTTGCTGATGGTGGTTTAAAAGTGGAGTATGTAAACCATTCTAACCCTGTCATCTATAGCATAGAGCTTGGAACCGTAATTAATTCTCCACGATTTTTTAATCCTCAAAACCTTTTTTTTGATGTAGGTATTGATACTTCTTCAGTTCCTTTTTCAGATTCTGTTATTTATGGGGATACTGTAAGTAATATCCTAATTTCTGAAACAGCACAAGCTAATGGCATTGCTCGAAGTTACGGAGCTTTTAGAGCTAGTGCAATAGATGCTATTACATTAGATACTTTGGCTATTATAAAAAGTAAAGGATATGAAAACGAAATAAAGTTTAATTACATTCAAGCTTATAGTTACGACAATCCAA
>WFNC01000552.1 GCA_015488785.1 Flavobacteriales bacterium
CCAGCTGTAGTATTCATAAATATTTGTTCTGAAAGCTGTATATAAACAAGTCCTTGAATTGGAATTTGATAACCTACAAAACTAAACGATGTATTGTCTTCTCTATTATTGGTTAATCCTTTTGCTGTAACGCCATAATTTCGTTTTACAGAACTTATTCCAACTTCCAATGCAAACGATTTAGAGAAACGTTGCCGAATCATCATTCCGAAACTAAACCCTAATTTGGGATTGACATTAATTTCGACAATCGAATCCGAAATGGAAAAAGGCCCAGCATTAAAATAATCAACAGGGATAATCGGTTTTATCTGAATCCCAAAACTCGTCCCTTTCTTTTGTCCAAAAAAAGAAAAAGAAATAAGAGAGAATATGATGAATAAAAAATGACGCATTTACTACTTTAATTTAAGTCTTTGTACAAAGGTATGATTATAATTTTATTCACTACCTTCTTTTTTCGTTACGATAAAAATACTTATCGTTTGAACGTGTTCCGTTAATTAAAACAAGAAAACATTAAAAACATTGTCTTGTGCATAATCCTTTTTTTTTGAATACAGGAGCGTCTTAATAATTGGTAATTTTGTAAGTTAGAACAATTACTATTATGAATATTTTTTTTAAGTCCACATTAATTGTGGCTATTTTATTTCTTGGAGCTTGTAAGAATGAGCAAAATGAAGAACAAAAAGAAGTTGAAGAAACAGAAGTAGTCGAAAAGATAATAGAACCGATAATTGTTTATGGATTTAATGCCAACGACTATACGGTAGATACCTCTTTGGTAAAAAAAGACCAAGGGTTGACTCATATCTTACCTAAATATGGAATTTCTCCTGCTCAAATATTTAATATTGCTGAAAATTTTGATTCTATTTTTGATGTTCGAAAAATAAAACCCAATCATCTTTGTACTGCCTTTATATCAAAAGATACGACAAACAAATTATTAAAGTTTGTTTATAAAAAAGATGCGATTAATTATGTTGTTTTTGATTTTCAAGACTCAATCAACGTTTATTTAGGTAAAAAAGATGTTGTAATTAAGGAACTAGAAGCTGGAGGAATAGTCACTTCTAGTTTATGGAATGCATTTATTGATCAAGGGTTGTCACCTGCTTTGGTTGCAGAGGTTACAAAGTTATATGCTTGGAGTATTGACTTTTTTGGAATTCAAAAAGGAGATTATTTTAAAGTCATTTATGAAGCAAAATTTGTAGATGATAAATTTGTTGGAATTGGAAGAATCAAGACGGTTCTATTTAATCACATGGACAAAAGCAGGTATTTCTTTTCTTACGAGAATGATACCATACCAGCGTCCTACTTTGGAGAAAATGGAGAAAGTATGAAGCGGGCATTATTGTCTGCTCCCTTACAATTTACGCGAATTTCTTCAAAATTTTCGAATAGAAGATTTCATCCTGTTCTTAAATATTATAGACCACATCATGGAGTCGATTATGCTGCGCCAATTGGTACAGAAGTTGTAACTACAGGTTCTGGTAAAGTTATTTTTGCAGGTTGGGCTGGAGGAGCAGGTCGATTGGTAAAAATAAAACATTCTAAAGGTGATATTGTGACCAAATATATGCACCTCAGTAAATTTGCTAAAGGGATAAAGAAAGGAGTTCACGTTATGCAAGGTCAAAAAATTGGAGAAGTTGGAAGTACAGGACATTCGACAGGACCTCATTTAGATTATCGTATTTATATGAATGGAAAAGCTGTTGACCCTTTGAGTATCGATATTCCGTCAGTAGAACCGCTAAAAGATAGTGCTTTGATATTGTACAAAGAATATATTACTCCGATAAAAAATAAATTAGATGCTATTAAAATCGACACAACATCAGTTCAGTAAATTCAATATAGTATTCCTTTTAATTTTGTTCAATTTAACCTTTTTTGCACAAAAAGAGGAGTTAGAAAAATATATACCGCAAGAAAATACGAGTCTTTTAACCAACCCTCCAATTACTTTAAGAGTACAATTACACCTTGTTTATCGGTATGAAAACGATGCTCAAAATTACAATTTAGACAGTATAAAATTAATTAGAGATCAGTTTGGTTGGGTCAATCGTTTTTACAAAGAAATGAATCCTTGTACACTAGAAGCTCAGGACAAAGAAAAACATTTTATACCCGATAGTAGAATACAGTTTCGATTGGACACGGTAATTAAAATTGTAGATTCGGTATTGTGGGACAGAAGGTATTACGCTTTGTATGATAGACCGATTCCCATTGATTCGGTAGGATTAAACAAAATCTATTTAGACAAAAGATATTTTTCAAGGTTTAAGAAAGTAGATAGCCTTAGCATCAATGAAGTTAATTATAGCATTACAAATCGAAGTAGAATTGACAATGTTTCTATCTTAGAATTATCAAGCAATGTTGAATCAGGTTCTGCGGTAAAAGAATTGTATTATTATAGAAAAAGAGAGTTGAACTGCGACCGCTACATTTGGGAAAAATACGCGAACAGTGATCAAAATTCAATTCATGTTTTTTATACCGGAAGTAGCCTTAATGGAGTTGCTTTTGGTTGTGGTCCAAAACCATATTTTTTGAATCTTACCAACCTAATAAACGGAGGCGGTTGGGGAAATGCGCAACTGTTAGCACATGAACTAGGACATACAATAGGATTAGCACACACAAACTACCCGCAATTTGATGATTTACCTAAAAAAGATAAATTTGGTTTTATTCCTTGTAACAGTACGACGGTGAGTAATAATATAATGGGCTACAACCAATGTCGAAACTATTTATCGCCGAAACAAGCAGGATATGTTCATCAGCTTTATTCAACAAAACCAGAGCGAATAAGACTGACTACCGCAAATGAATACAAAGCAGAAAATACGTTTGACATTTGGTACGATACCGTGTGGGATAAAGCAATGGTAGTAACAGGAGATATTATTGTAAGAAAAAGACAAACTTTAACACTGAATAAAGATGTACATCTGTCTGAAAACTCTAGAATTTATTTAGAAAAAAAAGCAAAATTAATTGTGGATGGAGCAACAGTGACAAATTACTTTGGAACAAAATGGAAGGGTATTGTGATTTGCAAATCAGCACATAAGCCTTCAAAAAAACCACGATGGTCTAGAAATTTAGCTAAGGTTATATTGAAAAACGAAGGGGAAATTACGGAAGTTTTTTCAAGATAATCAGCGACAATACAAGCTATACGAAATCCAAAATAATAGTATTGTTCTTTCTTGTAAAATATACAATATTGCTTTTAGTTCTTAAATTCATTAAAAACAAAAAACTTATCTATTTTACGAAAAAATAAATTTATTCCCAACTGAATTCAAGCCATACCAAAACCTGTAGAATCTTATATTTAAATAAAAAAGAAACGTTATTACATTTTTTTAGTTATTTTTGAATCTAAACTAAAACGATTATGAAACTTAAAACAATATTAACACTTGTTATTTTCACAGCATTATTTATTACATCTTGTGGATCAAACGCGACTGAATCTGATTTGAAGAAAGCTGATGAATCGGCTAAGGAATTAGAAAGTATTGACTACGACAAGGTAAAAATGCCAGATGCAGGAGAAGATACTTCTACTGAGACGGAAGAGGAAGAGTTTGATGCTGACTCAATGTTGGATTAATTTGTTTTCAATACTCCGACTTCCAAAATAGATAACTTTTACTCATTTGTTTCTAACAATTTTTGTTGAAATTTCTGAACACCTTTGATTGGGACGTTTTTTTTTGAGAAAACACGTGAGAAAAGAAACCTTTTTGATTGCTTATTTCTATTCTTTTTTTTAGGAAAATCCCTAATCTACTGAAGCCTAAATTATTAGTCGAGAAATATTGAGGATAATAGCGTTAGGGATAGAAGCGTTAGCTTTTTGTTTTTAAAAACAGTGTTAATCTTAGCTGAAAAGAGCGATTTTATGAGCTCCTTTTTGGGTTAGATTAACGTTTTTTAAAATAAAAACTACAAGCGGATAGCCCGTTTATACCAAATGAATAATGAAATGCGATATTAAAAAATAGAATTTATTTTTGCTTAGACGATGAAAATAAA
>WFNC01000553.1 GCA_015488785.1 Flavobacteriales bacterium
CTGCTAATGTAGGTTGATTATATCTTTTCATAGTCAAATATACAACTTTATTAATTGATAATCAGTTATATAAGTGATTTTTTTGAAATAAATTTGACTTTTTTACCTTGCAACGGTCTTAAAATTTTATACAACTAAGTAACACCAACAATTTGGGGCATTCCTACCTGTCTCGACTTTTGTTGGGAGGACTTCCCACTTCCCGCCCCTTTATCCATAGCTGATTCATATAATTCAACGCGTTCTTATATGAATAATGCGAGTTAAGCAAGTACACCATAATAATAAGTGTAAAAAATCCGTTTATAAGTTTTATAAACGGATTTTTGCTACTTGTATAAGAATATTACTTTTTAATAATTTTCATAGATGCTAATTTTCCATTAATTTCCACTTTCATAAAATAGGTTCCTATACTTAATTTAGATGTGTCAATAGTAACTTGCGATGTATTATCAGGAACAATATTCATTAATTCTTGCCCTAATAATGAAAATACCTTTATAGAAGTAAAATTCTCATCTGCTTTTAAATTAATACTATTTTCAAAAGGATTAGGATAGTATGTAAAGTTGAATTGTGCTAAATCGTTAATACCTGCCGAAGATGACCAAACAACTGTTTCATTATTTGAAATATTCGATTCTCCATTATCATATACCGATGAAACGTAATAATTATAAGTTCCATAAGAAGGCAATAAATCTGTATATGTAGGCTGAAAAGAAGTCGCTATAAGCATTCCATCTCTGTATATATTATAATTATTAAAGCTTTCTGTTTCTTTATTAGAAAGTGTAGAATCTGATATTATATTAGTATTATTTTCTTCGCTATTTTGATAATCGCTTCGGTTGGTATTATCACAATTTAATTCTATTAAAGTAAAATCATCAACATTAACAGTACCTGAACCAGTTCCCATCAAACCAACAACTCCACTCGTAAAAGTATCATCATAAAAAGTTGCAGTTAAAACATTATTAAAATAAATATCAAATGTACCATTAGAACTAACTATTTTAACATCATTCCATACATTTGGTCCAGCTATTAATGAATTACTATTTGTCCAACCTTTAATTGTGATCCAAACTCCATCAACAATTTTTGATAATTTCCAATTGGCAGAAGTATAATTACAAAACTCCAATGAATAGGTGTTTTCCCAAGCTCCATTGCCATGGTATGTACTAGGATCTCCATTAAAATAGACACCTAGCGAACCATCCCAAGAAGTCTTTCTCATTTTAAATTTCATTATATAATTAGAAAATATTTGGGGATAATAACTAGAAGTTACTGCAGTACCATAATCATGTGAGCCATAATAAACACTTTGGTACACATACCATGATCCTCTTTCAAAGTTCCAAAAATTAGCGTATCCATCATCAAAATCTTCATCAATGGTATAACTATTACTATTCCAGTTTAGGGTAACTTCACCATTTGTTTGGTTTAAATTTGCCACTAAACTGTTGGGCGTTTCAACTTTAAGAGTAGTAAAGGTATCTTTTATCCAAGCACTAGAACTATTATTATCACAATTTGAACGCAAGTACACATCATAACAAGTGTTTTCTTCTAAACCTAATATGGTATAAGAGTTTGTATCAACTTGAATTGTTGTTCCTGTCCCTTGTACAAAATCATGTAATCCATATTCAATTTCCCAGTTGGATTCTAGATTTCCAGGTGTCCATATCAAATCTACACTGTTTTCAGTTTCATTTATAGATGAAAATTTTGTAGGTGCAAAACAAGATATATCAAGACAATTAACTGTAGCGTCCCAACCAGCTGAATGTTCATTAACAGAATATGATGATGTAAACCAAAAAGTTAATGCTCCTGTAGGATGAGTTGAGATAAACGAATCTGGAAAATCTATATCATAAAAACTTCCTCCATAATAAGCTCCTAATAATGTAGAATTTACATCAGGTCCGTTATAAATTTTAAGCGAATCAAACTGATCAACTTCAAAATAGTTAAAAATAACTTCAACAGTATTATAACCATCAGAAGGGACAATTGTTGTAACAATACTTTCATCATTAGAATAACTACCGTATTCTCCTCCTGAATCATAAAAATGTTGTCCATTACAATAATTTTTATACGTTTTAAAATTTAACGGACCTGCCCAAACACTATCATCCTCTCCTGGGTTTACACCACAATTTGCTCTTATATAAACATCATAATTAGTATCTTCATTTAATCCGGTTAATGTAAATGGATTTGTGTTTGCTTGAGCAATTACTCCATTTCCAAGTGTAAAACCTGCCAATCCATATTCAATTTCCCAAGTAGCTTCTGTACCTCCTGGTGACCAAGATAAATCAACATTATTAAATGAAATACTACTTATATTAAAATTTGTTGGTTTAGGACAAGTTGGTGCTTCTATTACTTTAATATCATCAACAGCCATATCACTTTTATAACTAAAACCTCTTATACCTCTAAATCGTATTTGAATACTCCCTGTAAAAGCATTTAAAACTACTACTTGTTCAATCCAAGGTAATGATTCTGAGGTTTGTTGCTGTCCATCAATTATTAATAAATCATTTGTCCAATTGCCATTGTTTAAAACATCAACATGTAATGATCCCATAGCAACACCATACATATGATAGTAAAAACTTAATTGTGGTACCGTTAAATTGGAAATATCTATAGTTGGTGTTATCAATTCTGCAATATCACCGGTATTCCCATTGCTTGCTTCTGTATAAAAGTAAGTAGAACCGCTATTTGCTTGCGAAGGTCCTGTTCCGGAAGAAGGAGTTGTACCATAACTTGCTATTCTCCAAGAATAATTACTTGAAGAAGATAAAGGTGTAGCTGACCAACAATTTTCTATTTCGCCATCGCCATTAAAAGCTTCTACATCTTCCAAAAATGGTGTTGTATAAATATTACAAATTGTAGAAAAAGAAACTGGTCCAACCCAAATACTATCATCATCGCCAGGGTTTGCTCCACAAATTGCTCTTAAATACACATCGTAATCGGTTAAAGGATTTAAGCCGGTTAATGTAAATGGGTTTGTAGTTGCTTGTACATAAGTTCCTGTTCCTTGCGTGAATCCTACATTTCCGTATTCAATTTCCCAATTGGTTTCTGTATTTCCATTTGTCCAAGATAAATCAACTGTTGATGCAGTTACATTATTTTCGGTAAAATTAGTTGGTTGTGGACAGGTTGGTGCTTCAACTACTTTTATATCATCTAATAAGATATCGTTATTATATGGTTCGAAAGGACTATTTTCTGCAATGGTAAATCGCAATTGAATATCTCCTGTAATTGTAAATCCAGTTAAAGTATATTCATATGTTTTCCATCCTCCGGTAGTATTTTGTAAATGCAATAAACTATTCCAATTTGTACCATCAAACAATTCAACATCCAAAGTATTATAATCATCACTTGAAGAATTTACACTAAAAACTGAAAAAGAAACTAAAGGAACTGTTAAATTACTAATATCAATCATTGGTGTGGATAATGTACTAATTTCTGATGCTCCATTTGGAGATGAACCATCAATCCAAGCATAATTTGTACCTCCTCCATCGGTATGATCGCCTGCATATGATGCTGCATACGCTGCATTAGTATTAAAAATCCAACTTTCAGAACCACTTTCTGACCAACAATTTGGAGTACTATAATTAGCAAAATTTTCTTCAAATGGTGCTAAATAAGCTCCACATAATGTTGTAAACGTAATTGGCCCAACCCAAGTACTATCATCATCGCCAGGGTTTGCACCACAAATTGCTCTTATATATACATCGTAATCAGTTAAAGGATTTAAGTTAGTTAATGTATATGGGTTTGTTGTAATGGCAACTGTTGTTCCAGTTCCTTGCGAGAATCCTGCATTTCCGTATTCAATTTCCCAGTTGGTTTCTGTATTTCCATTTGTCCACGATAATTCAACTGTTGATGCGGTTATATTATTTTGGGTAAAACTACTTGGCTGCGGACAAGTTGGTGCTTCAATTACCTTTATATCATCAATAGCTATATCACTTTCATAACTATTTCCTCTTATTCCTCTAAATCGTATTTGAATATTTCCTGTAAAAGCATTTAAAACTAATGCTTGTTCCACCCAAGGTGATGTTCCTGAGGTTTGTTGCTGTCCATCTATTATTATTACATCATTTGTCCAGTTTCCATTGTTTAAAACATCTACATGTAATGATCCCATATTACTACCATACATATGATAATAAAAACTTAATTGTGGTACTGTTAAATTGGAAAGATCAATTGTTGGTGTTATCAATTCTGCTACATCACCTATATTACCATTACTTGCTTCCGTAAAAAAGAAAGTAGAACCGCTATTTGCTTGTGAAGGTCCTGTTCCGGTAGAAGGAGTTGTGCCATAACTTGCTATATTCCATGTATAATTACCTGAAGAAGCAAGAGGTGTAGCTAACCAGCAATTTTCTATTTGGTAATCGCCATTAAAAGCTTCCACATCTTCTATATAAGGTGCTGTAAAAGTACTACAAAGTGTAGAAAACGTAATTGGACCTATCCAATTGCTATCATCATCACCTGGGTTTGTTCCACAATTTGCTCTAAGATATACATCATATTTTGTAGAATGATTTAATCCTGATAAAGTAAATGGATTTGTAGTTGCTTGTACATAAGTTCCGGTTCCTTGATTAAATCCAAAATTTCCATATTCTATTTCCCAAGCTGTTTCGGAATAACCAACATCCCAAGTTAAATCAACGGAATTTACAGTTTCATTAGAAGCTATTAAATTAGAAGGTGTAGGGCAAGATTCCCAAAGCACATATTCTGTATTTGTTGAATACGATTCTCCTTGGTTATATTTTGCTCTAACATAATAATAATAGTTTCCATAAATAGGTAAATTATCGGTGTATGTTTCGAATACTGATGTTGCTACTAATGCTCCATCACGATAAATATAATAGGTTTCAAAATCACTATTCCCATTATAGTTTGCAGCATCCCAATTTAAAGTTACGTTTCCTGTATTTTGGTCTAAACTTGTTGTTAGATTACTTGGACCAGGTAAACTTTGCGTATAAAAATAAATTGGCCCATTCCAATTGCTATCATCATCACCTATGTTTGCTCCGCAATTTGCTCTAATATAAACCTGATAAGCTGTATCAGGATTTAATCCTGTAATTGTATAAGGATTTGAACTTGTTTGAACTAATGTTCCACTTCCTTGTGTAAAACCATATAATCCATATTCAATTTCCCAGTTGGCTTCTAAACCTCCTGGTGTCCAACTTACCTCTGCCGAATTATACGTAGTATTTACATATATACCAAACGGTTGCGGACAAGAAACTAAGGTTGTTGCGGTTATTGGTCCAACCCATAAACTATCATCATCACCTATGTTTGCCCCACAGTTTGCTCTAATATAAAAATCGTATGTAGTATTAGGATTTAATCCAGTAATGGATTGTGGGTTAGTAGAAGTTTGAAATAATGTTCCGTTTCCTTGACTAAAACCGCTAAGACCATATTCTATTTCCCATGCTGATTCTGAATCACCTGCATTCCAACTCAAATCTAATGAATTATAACTAATATTTTGTGCTGTAAAACTATTTGGTGTTGGACAAGTTATATTTAAACAAGTTACCGTTGCATCCCAACCATTATAAGTAACAGAACCATCTGAAATAAACCAAAAAGTTAGCGTTCCATTTGGGTTATTAGATGTAAAAGGACCAGGTATTGTTGAACCGGAAAAAGAACCTAATAATGGAGCATTTATATCTGAACCATCGTAAACATATAAATAATCATATCCACTTTCTAAATTAAACGAATTAAAAGTTACCATTACGGTATTATTTCCGGTACTTGGAGCAATTGTAACAGTATAATTTTCTCCATTTGAATAAGGATTTGACGCTCCTCCTGTATCATAAAAATGATCACCGGAACAAAAATCTACAGCTGTAGTAAATGAATTTGAACTAATCCAATCGCTAAAATTACCACTACCACAACTAGATCTAACATACACAACATATTCTGTTGATGAATTTAAACCTGAAATTGTATAAGGATTTGTAGTTGTTAAAACACCAATTCCTGTTGGCGTGTTTCCTATTGGAACTACTTCTATTTCCCAAGAAGTAGCATTTCCGTTTTCCGTCCAACTCAACAAAGCGTTATCAATAAGAACATTACTTACAATAACATTGGAAGGTGCTACACAAAATGTAGTAAAACTAAAAGCATTGGAATAAGAACTTGAACCACAAGTATTATTTGTTTTCACTCTCCAATAATACGTAGTGTCATAATTTAAATTACTTGGTTGGTATTGGTTTGTGGTTACTGTTGCTGTTTCTACAATTGTTGAAAAAGCAGCATCGGTTGCTATTTCAACGGTGTAGTTTTCGGCATTTATATCGCTGTTCCAATTTAATGTTCCGAAAGGATCTATGGAAGTTTCCCCATTTAAAGGATTTGTAAGTGTTGGAATAGCAATAGTAGAATCGAAGATAGTAAAAGAAACATTTGCATTTTTTTCGGAACTCACAGAAGTTCCTGTAATTATAATATTGTGTTCGCCCAAAGCGATTGCAGATGTATTGCTAATTACAGCTTGTACAGTTGTGCCATCAGCTATAGCTGTTGCAGGATTAAATGTTATTATTGCTCCTGCCGGTAGGTTTTGTACTGAAAATGTAGTTGTTTCATTAAAACCTAAAAAAGTATGGTAAGTAAAGTTAAATACTACATCGTTTGGTTTACAGCTTTGCTCATGAATGTTTGCAAAATTCATAACAAATTCAGATGCTTGTATGGTAATATTAGCTGCATTTATTGCATAAAATATATTGTTCTTCGCCCGCACCATAATTCTTCCTTGTGAAGTAGAAGGCACATTTGGTAAAAAGAAAGAGGCATTTCCACTATTCGCAATATTTGTTGCGATAGTATAAGGGTAAGTTAAACCACCATCTATAGATAAAAATACATCAACATTAGAGCAGTTAATTGGTGCTTGATCTGTATTTG
Organism: Flavobacteriales bacterium; assembly: GCA_015488785.1. Taxonomy (GTDB): domain Bacteria; phylum Bacteroidota; class Bacteroidia; order Flavobacteriales_D; family Parvicellaceae; genus S010-51. The sequence goes on from WFNC01000553.1 coordinate 7,066, forward strand.
CAACATTCCAAGATAGATTAACACTATCGCCAACGTTCCAAGTTTCTGATGAAGATTGTGAGGTAACAACAAAAGGTCCTGCATTTGCATCAACGGTTACGGTCATTTCATCGGAAGCTGTTTGTGCTCCAATAGCATGATTATCTCTAACGGTTAAAACAAAATCCATTGTTCGGTTTATAGAAGGCAAGACTTCCCAAGTTGGAGAAATACCTGCTGCTACATCTGCTATATTTGGCATATATCTATTTGGTACAGATACAGGCAATAACGATCTAAACATTGGTCCTTGACTTCTTGTTGGTGTTGGAGCACTTGATGAAAATGGGTTTTCGGGATCATTTTCTTCCCAACAGAAAGAAATTGCATCGCCGTCGGCATCGTTGCCTGAACCTTCCAAAATAAAAGGAGTAGATTTTGGTATGGTAAAATCATTTCCGGCATTTACGGTTGGAGTTGTATTTCCGGAAGCAATAAGTTGTGCACAAGAACTATCGTTTCGTGTCCATTGTATTACATCTCTAATATCTACATAATTAAAATAATCATCTGGTCCGGATTGCACGTTGGCAGGACAAATTCCTGCATAACCCATAATAGTACTTCCCGAACCAGGTTCTACTTCTTGCATTTCATTAGCAGATCTACAGTTAGAACTACTTTGTACGTGCCAACCTCCAAATTGATGTCCAAATTCATGAGCAGAAATCAAATTAAAATTATCGGAATCCGGAGCAGAATGACCTGTCCAACCGCTTCCTTTAGACCCTGAGGTACAAACACATGCAATACAACCTGCATTTCCATGAATTGTACCCTCGAAATGAAATAAATGTCCTACATCATAATTAGCATCTCCAATAACAGTATCTAATGTATTTTGTAAAATACTATTTGAAACACCATCATAAGGATCTGTGTTCGAGTTTAAATAAACTACCTGATCATTATTAGAGATTAATTCCATTGTTAAAGAAAAATCTCTTTCAAAAATACCATTGATTCTGGTTAATGTAACATTTATAGCTGCAATTACTTTAGCTTTTCTTTCAGCATCAGTAGTTTCAGTACCATCTAACCAAAATTGAGAAAATTCAGCCGTAGTAGAAATTGCCACTCTGTATTTTCGTAAAAACCCATCGTTAATATTTCTAGTGTCTAATGCTGAATTATTTGTTCTTGCTGCAGTAACATCTTCACATTCAAACGGATTTTCTTTTGAAATTTCATTTCTTGAAAAAACAATATAGGTATTTCCTCCAATTATTGTTGGTTTTATTAATGTGGTGGATTGTTTTGGATTGAGTATTGCTACATTTAAACCTTGGTAAGGCGAATAACTTATATTAGCTGTGTATTTATTCTTTTCACTTATACCAATAAATGATTTAATTTCCGGATATTTAGCTGCTAACTCCGGAGCAAAATTAGATTTTTCGTAAATTCTGAATTTAATTAATTCTCCTTTTTCATTAGGTAATTCAATTGTTGCTTTAGAATAAGAATTACCGGAAAATGTTGTTGCTTTTTTTAGATGTATTAATAAATTAGTTGCATCTAAAGTATATTGTTTAAAGTGTAACGGTTGATCAACGGTATTTTCGGAATTGATTTTGGTTTGTGACACTGTCCAATAGTTATTTTGAGAATAACCTACAAATTGGAACATAATAACTAGTAAGAATAGTATTTTTTTCATACATTAAGATTTAAATAAAAAACGAATATACTATTAAATACATTTATAATGAATCTAAATTATTTTTTTAACATATATCCAATAATGAACTAAATAATTTTATTGGAAAAACTTTCTAAATAAATTTACAAGTATCGTTAGCAGGATACTAATAACAATAGAAGAGGTTATCGGAAAAAAGACTTTTACATTTCCTTTATCGATGTTAATATCACCGGGAAATCTGCCAAACCAATTGATTAGCCAAGGTGTAAATTTTAAGATTAATCCGATTACGATTAAAATAACGCCAAGAGTAATTAATATTTTGCTCATTTTTTGGAATTTTAGGGTTTGTATGAAAGGTGATATTAGAGGCAATATACAAAAAAAGTCCAACCATTAAGATTGGACTTTTTGAATTTTGCTAAAATAGGAATTCCTATTTCATTAAATCTAAACTTCGTTTGATAAATTTAGTCAATTCTTCTCCTTTTAAAAGGTTTTGTGATAACTTGGCTAAATCCAAGGCTTGCTCTACATATTCGCCTTGTTTCTTTTTGGCTTTAAGGATTTTATTCATCCATTCACTATTGGTATTTACCACTAAATTGTACATTTCCGGAAAATTACCCATAAATCCGCCACCACCGGTTTGTTGCATTTCTTTCATTCTACGCATAAATTCCGGTTGTGTAATAATAAACGGATTAGCTTTAGAATCCATTGCTTCTAATTGTACCGTAAATTTTTCTTTTGGTACAAATTTTTCAACAATTCCCTTTAATTTTTCTTGCTCTTCTTTGGATAATTTCGATATTTTTTCGTCCTCTTTTTTAATTAAATTATCGATGGTATCGGCATCTACTCTTACAAATTTTATTGGTTGTTTTTCGGCAGATAATTCGCTGTTATCCATTTCTAATTTTTGCAATAAATGCGATACTATTGGCGAATCTAACAACAATACCTCATATCCTTTTGCTTTTGCTTCTTCAATATAGCTGTGTTGTTCTTTTGCATCTGTAGCGTAAAGTACCACAATATTTTTGTCCTTATCCGTTTGATTTGGTTTGATTTTTTCTATCAATTCTTCAAAGGTATAATACTTGCCATCTACAGTTGGAAATAAATAGAATTTTAATGCTTTTTCGTAGAATTTTGGTTCGGAAAGCATTCCGTATTCAATTACTACTTTTATATCATTCCATTTTTTCTCAAAATTTTCACGGTCATTTTTAAAGATAGAGTATAATTTATCTGCTACTTTTTTAGTAATATAGCTGGATATTTTTTTCACTGCTCCATCAGCTTGCAAATAACTTCTGGAAACGTTTAACGGAATATCCGGTGAATCAATCACACCTCGTAACATTTGTAAAAAGTCCGGTACAATGCCTTCAACATTATCGGTTACAAAAACCTGATTTTGGTACAATTGGATTCGGTTTTTTGTAGAATCCATATTAGTAGTTAACTTAGGGAAATATAAAATTCCGGTTAAGTTAAACGGATAATCCACATTTAAATGAATGTGAAATAACGGATCATCATAAACATCAGGATATAGTTCGTGATAGAATTTTTTGTAGTCTTCGTCGGTTAATTCCGATGGTTTTTTAGTCCAAGCAGGATTAGGGTTGTTAATGATATTATCTACCGTAATCATTTTTGGTTCTTCCTCTATTTCTTTACCATCTTTATCTTTTTTATTTTCCGGTTTCCAATTAGGATCTACAATTTCTTTAGTACCGAATTTTATAGGAACTGCATTAAATTTGTTGTATTTAATCAGTAATTCTTTAATTTTATCTTCGTCTAAAAATTCTTTAGAATCTTCGGAAATATGTAAAATTACTTCGGTTCCTCTATCTTTTTTATCGATTTCTTCGATGATAAAATTAGGCGAACCATCGCATTCCCAATAAACACCTTTTGCTCCTTCTTTATAGGATTTTGTGTTTAATTCCACTTTATCGGCAACCATAAAAGCGGAGTAAAATCCAAGTCCGAAATGACCGATAATTCCGGCTTCATCTGCTTTTTTATCTTTGTATTTTTCCAAGAA
>WFNC01000554.1 GCA_015488785.1 Flavobacteriales bacterium
CTATTAAGTCTGGTGCTGGATTCCATAATTCAACTTCTTGATTTTAAGCATGTAAAGAAATCATTTTAGCGTCTGATTTATCAGTTTTGTTACGATTGAGAGTCATTTGTGAGAACCGTTTTATCCGAGTAGGATTAACTACAGAAAGGTCGATATCTTTTGAATGTAAATATTTAGCTAATGGCAAATGATAAACACCTGTAGCCTCCATTACACAAATACTATCAGCTTTTATAGTTCCTGCTGAAATAAATAAGTTGCAAAAGAATTTAATCTCCAAAAAATTGTTACTTCCTTTTTATCTTTAAAACGCTGAATTCAAGGAAAGAAAAATGATGAATTATATTATTCCGTTGTAAAACATCTAGCCAAGACAAAAAGCAACACGTTACACAAACCACTACAAAGAAATTGATAGCCAAAACTAACTTAATAAAAATGATGAAATCATTATTTCTTACCTCCTTTTGTAATTTTATATATCATCCAGCCAATGCCTACAACAAAATGTAGGACTACAATTCCAAAAATAATATAGGGAACATTAGATTGCATCGATTAGATTTCTTTATATATGATTTCGTGAGAAACTTCTGCAAACTGTCTAAACATTTCAAAAACACCACAATATCGTTCTACAGAAAGCGTCACTGCCTTTTCTAATTTTGTTTCATTCATGTCTTTACCTTCAAAAGTATAAACGACATGCACTTTGTCATATACTTTAGGATGCTCATCTGTTAAGTTAGCGCTGACATCAATGGTAAATTTAGATACATTTTCATCTATTCTCATTTTTTTCATCAACGAGGTTACATCCATTCCAGTGCAACCACTTAACGCACTCAACATTAAAGATTTTGGTCTAACTCCAGCTCCTTGTCCACCGACAGCTTCGTCTGAATCTAATGCTACTTCTCCCCCAATTACGAATGAGTTAAATGCCATTTTACCTCGCCACTCTGTTTTTATTTTATGCTCCATAAGTCTATCTTTTATAATTATTACTTAACCAAAGGTGAGAAGATTATCTCGATAAATAACTAACAAATATCAATTTTGATAGCTAATGAAACAAAAGTTACAGTACTTTAGTATTAAAATAAAAAAGAGGATAATATACTTATCCCCCTTGTTTCCCCAAAAGGACAATAAATCTGTGTCTATTTTTCTCTTCTTGCTCAATGTCTTCTATCCTGACAGGTTCTTCATATTTTTTATCTATTCTTTTCTATTCCTTTTTAAAGGTAAAAATGAAAACGTTTCACTTAGTTCTTAGCCCCCAAAAAAACGAAGCAACTGATCGACAGCTACCTCACGCACACAAAATTATTAAAATAATAACTTGTTCGTAAAAAAGACAAAGCTAAAAATGATTCTGAACATAGACCGACATAAAAGATAAGACCGGTTGATGGATCTCCTAGCGGAGCTAGCCAATCGCTCTAAACTTTCATTTTGTTCAATATTCACATTCATTTAAAGGCCATTTAAATAGGGTTCACTGAAAAACACTCGAGATCAGTAGTACTGCTGTTTCAGTAGCTTTTTAGAATTTAAAATACAAGGTTTTATTTATTACTGAGAATTTTAGTACAGTAGAATAGTCGTTAGCCTAAAAAACACACCCTATTTCGTTGCCTGCAACTCGCGGCATATGCATACAGCTTCGTTTTGTCACCTCATATGACATACTTTTTAGACTTTTTCAGTGAACCCTAAATAACGACAAAATTCCAACTTTTCTTTCTTTGGAAAAAGAGGCGAATAAACATAAAATCTATTAATAATATTTAAAAATTGTAGTAATAATTTTATAGCCTGCCATTATCGTTCCTTTTAGAGTTCCTGAAACTTTTGACTTACCTATTCTTACTCTATAACTGACTGGAAGTTCGGTACACTTCATGTTTTGTTTGGCTGCTTTTACTTGCATTTCTACTGTCCAACCGTAAGTTTTATCTTTCATATCTAGCTTCAATAAGCTGTCGTACTTAATTGCTCTGAAAGGACCTAAATCGGTAAATTCTACTTTATATAAATGCTTGATTAAAAAAGTTGCGAGCCAATTTCCAAAAATTTGTTGGGGAGTCATCGAGCTTTTTTCTTTATCGCCTAATGCTCTTGACCCAATTACCATATCAACGTTATCGTTTATAATTGGCTGAACTAATTCGATTAATTCTTCTGGAAAATCAGAATAATCGGCATCTAAGAAAACGACAATGTCTGGTGTAATATTATGCTCTACCAAATAAGCCATTCCTTTTAAGCATGCATTTCCATAGCCTTGAACAGGTTCATCGACAACAATCGCTCCTGCATTTCGGGCATTAATGGGCGTTAAATCGTTTGAATTGTTATTGGCTACAATTATTTCTTTCACCCATTTTTTTGGAATGTCATTTACAACTTTACCTACAGAATTTTCTTCATTAAAGGCTGGTATTATAACTGCTATATGTGGTTTAACTTTCATTTGTTTCTAAAATTATTTTCCCATCGGAATTATACGTTTTCCAAACTCCTATTTTTTCATCATCTTCATAAGTTCCTTCACTAAAAAGAGAACCATCGAGATACAATCTTGCTCCCCCATTTTTTTGACCTCGAAGATAAGAACATTCTTCTCTTAAGCTACCGTCTTCATTATAAAAAAGAAACCATCCGTCTTTTAAACCGTTTATATAATTCCCCTTTTCCTTTATGTTTTCATTAGAAAAATAAGCGAAATATAATCCTTCTTTTAAATCGTTCGAATAGTTTACCTCTTCTGTTTTTTTTCCAAAATGATTGTAGTAAATCCATAAGCCATCTTTCTTGTCCTTTTTATAATAGCCTTGATTTTTTTTGCTTTTATTAGGATTAAATTCTTCCCACCACCCTACTTTCAAATTTACTTTATATTCTCCTTGCTGTTTTAAGGTTCCGTTCTTGTAAAAGTATTTCCAATATCCGTGTTTTACACCACCTGCTATTGCTCCATAGGTTTTAGTTTCTCCATTTTTAAAAAAAGTTTGTTCTAGTTTAAGGGTTGATAAATCTACATCCGCTAAAACAACTTCTACTCTTTCGTTCATAGCGCGAACATTATTTCGACCACTTTCTTCACAACTTGAGAAAACAAAGAAGAAAAAAACAAGACCGCTATTGAATAATCTTCTTTTAAGCATTTTGAGGTTCCCTTTGAAAAACTGAATATCCAAAAACTAAGCTATATCCAAAAAATAGCATCAAATGAAAAGGCAATAAACCTAGATCTCCGAGTTGAATTCCTTTGTAAATTCCGTAAGCAAAATAAAGTGCCATCAACCCTTCCAAAAAAGATAACCATCCAATTTTGTTTGGGCTATAAACGTTTTTCTTATAACTATTATCGACCGCAGATATATTAAATTTCGGAGTACGGACAAATGAAGTTTTCTTACCAATATAGCCTTCTATTACCGCTATTGCATTGTGCAAAGACAAGCCCATAGACATTGCTAAAAATAGCGGAAATAAAAATAAAAATTCAACAACAGTAGCGAAACTTTTCCCTTTGACTTTCAATACAGCTGTGAGATAAAATGAAGCTAAAACAAAAAAGCTAATTAAGAATATAGATGCAATTACAAATAAGTTTTGAAACTGAGGTAAATTCTGTTTGACAGACAACAATGGAACACTCAATAAAGCACAAGCGACAATACATACAAAAACAGAGCTATTCATTAAATGCATGACTCCATGCCATTTTGTACTAAATGATTTTTTACTTTTAATGACATTCGGAATATGTTTTTTTGCTGTTTCAGCCCCCCCTTTAGTCCATCTATACTGTTGCGATTTTAAAGCACTCATCACAGGAGGTAATTCGGCAGGAGAATCGACATCTTCCAAATAAACAAACTCCCATTCTTTTAGTTGAGCACGATAGCTTAAATCTAAATCTTCTGTTAGCGTATCTGGCGACCAATTTCCACTGTCGTAAATGCATTTTTTTCTCCAAACTCCTGCGGTTCCATTAAAATTAATAAAACCATCAGTCGAATTTCTACCAACCTGCTCTACGGTAAAATGAGCATCCAACGCGAATGCTTGCAAACGCGTCAACAAGCTATAATTACGATTGATATGCCCCCACCTCGTTTGAACCAATCCAACTTTAGTTTTGTGGAATTGCGGTATCGTTTTTAGTAAAAAATTTTTGTGCGGTAAAAAATCAGCATCAAATATTGCAATAAATTCTCCTTTTGAAATAGCTAGCGCTTCCTCTAAAGCCCCAGCCTTATATCCCTTCCTGTTTGTTCGGTGTATGTGAACAATGTCAATTCCTTTGTTTTTCCATTCTAAAACTTTTCTAGCAATAATATTTTTCGTTTCATCAGTAGAGTCATCTAAAATTTGAATTTCTAATTTATCTAAAGGATAATCCAACTCACAAATTTTATCTATCAATCTTTCTACGACATACATTTCATTGTAAACGGGTAATTGTACCGTAACATAAGGTCTAAAAGTTTCTTCTATTTTTTTAGTAACTGAAAATAGTTTCTTTTTAGCAATATATTTCCAAACTAGCGTCAACTGAGTTAAAGAATATACAAATAAAAAAAGTGAGGCAATAAAGTAAATCACCAAGGTAAAAATCATTACTATTCTCATATTGTTTTTCTTAATTTAAAATTAATCTAACAATAGACGATAACGATTTGGTTTCCTTACAGAAAGAAGTCTTAAATTTTCAGGTTAATAAAACGGCAAATAAATAGTAAACGTTGTACCTTCATTATATCTACTTTCAACGCTAATCGTTCCATCGTGTTTTTCGACAACATATTTCACGTAAAAAAGACCAATACCAAAACCTTTTACATTGTGAACGCTTCCTTTAGGTACTCTAAAAAAACGTTCGAAAAGATGTGGTAAATGTTCTCTTTTTATACCAATCCCTTTATCTTTTATTTCAATTTTGATTCCTTTTTTCGCATTATATGTTGTAATTGAAATAAGAGGAGCTTCGTCAGAATACTTTACAGCGTTATCAACAAGGTTGTAAATAATATTTGTAATGTGTACTTTATCTATATTTAAGATATACTTTTCAGCTTCTAAATCACAATAGACATACCCTTCGTTCGCTTCAACGCTAACTTTAAAAACCTCTACAGCGTCTCGAATTAATTTATGCAAATCTACTTCTTGAAGTTCTAACTCTATTTTTCCCTCTCCTAATTTTGCTACTTGTAAAACTTTATTTACTTGTTTTTCTAATCGGTTATTTTCTGTTTGAATAATAGAAACATACCTTTTTATTCGCATAGAATCGCAA
>WFNC01000555.1 GCA_015488785.1 Flavobacteriales bacterium
CCTTACAATTACTACGTAGAAATCCTTCGATTGTATGATACTAAAGCGTACGGAAAATTAAAGAATAAATACCTGGTTTCTGATATTTAAAATACTATTATTAAATAAGAAACTTCCTCCTTTTTCATATTGAAAAGGAAGAAGTTTTGAGTATCTATTATTCTATAATCAACTCTTGTGTGCTTACACCTTTATCTGTACTCAATTGAATAACGTAATTACCTTTATTCAGTTGAGTAAGATTAATTTTTTCATTCACCTTGTTAGAGCTATAAACTGTTTGACCTAACATATTAAATATATTAATATTGTTAATTTCAATATCTGATTCAATTGAAATTATACCGTTGTTCACAGGGTTAGGGTAGATGCTAATAGTTGTTTGATTACTAGTGTTAACTATTCCGACATACTGTGAAATTGTAACTGTTTTGATTACGGTATCTGAACATCCTTGAGTATTTTCTACAATTAAACTTACGTCATAAGAACCTATATTAGTGTAAGTGTGTATTGGATTTTGACTAGGAGCTGTACTTCCATCATCAAAAGACCAAGCCCAATTGATAGCACTGGTTGACAAGTCTGTAAAAGTAACTTCTGGATCTCCAGAATAAGAAAAGTCTGCCGTTGGAATATTTTGTATCAAAATATTGTTAGTGTCAGAAAAAGAACAACCACTCGGATTTGTAATTAATAAAACTATTTGGTGTGAACCAACGGTCGAGCTATAAAGGTTATAATCATTATTAGATAGAAATCCATTTTCATCAGAAAATGTTACAGTTTCGTTATTGCTAGCGTAATCGTATGAGACAGCCATAACAACTGATTCATTTACACAAGCAGTATCTATCATCGAAAGGTAACCTTGTGAGATTTCTTTTACAAAAATTGTTACAGTTGTATCATCTACTACGGTTGCTCCGTCAGTAACGGTTAATGAAATAGTATGAGAGGCCGTAGTACTAAAAGTAAAAGAAGTGGTAGAGTCTGTCGATGTGTTTCCATTTCCAAAATTCCAAACAACAGATTGAGTTCCTCTACCATCTGTAGAAACGTTAGAGAATTTGATAGAATCTCCAAGACAAATGGTGTCATAATCTAAATGTGCAATAGCTACAACAGGTACATAACATCCTGTATTTGTATGCGCTCCTAGGTTACTAATGTCATCTTGTGGATATGCAATCCATTGTAAATCTAAAAGTCCCGTCCAAATGTCGCCTCCTGTTTTTACTTCTGGCTTTCTTACTAAAGTAAATTCTTTTGTAGATGAGTTTCCTACAGCCCAAGAAGAACCAGGATCAACACCTACTACACCTATTAAATCAATTACGGTAGCAGTTTGGGTATTGTATAGTTCAATTGCATCGTCTCCATTAAAACTAATAAAACCGTCGGTTAAATCGGCTTGGGCAGCAAATGAAGCCGTAGGATTAGTGATTACAAAGACATCATCAGCTCCTAAAAATCCAGATAAAGCTAAAGTTATAGGAGTAGAATTTCCATTGTCGTATTTTCTTATTTCATAATTAGATAAATCTAATGTCGTGTTTGTTGGATTGTATATTTCTAAGGCTTTATTGTTTCCAGAGCCTTCTATATATTTAGAAAAATAAAGTTCGCTACAGTCCGTAATATTTACGGATTGTTCTTGAGAGGCTTTAATTTTTATAGCCATTGATTCATAGGGGAAATATTGAGGATATGCTACGCTTGGGATATAACTTCCATTCCATCCTCCATTGATGTTATATCTAGTTTCTTTTGTCAGTAGATATGACATGTTTCGGTCTGTTCTAATATAATTTTGGTAAGTCCCTTGACCATTTAATTCGTTTGATAAGAATTTCCAAGAGTTTTTGTTTTTAGCTAAAGTGTCTGTGCTAGACCAACTATATCCAGGTATGAAATCTAAGCTAATAGCAAAAAGGCCGTTAGAAAGAGAAGACAACTCTTCATTTAATTGAATTTTAGCCGAGTGAAATCCTATATTTGATGAATCGGCATAAAAATTATTATCTAAAGGAACCTTTACTGTTCTTGTAAAACCATTAATAGAAAGTGAATTATAATCATACGATAAATTTTGAAAAAAAACAGTATCACCATAGTTATTAATCATTTGAGATCCGGCAAAGTAATATTGTGCATTTAAATTTTGTAAACTTGGAGGCGTGAAGTTTACAACTAAAGTATCAACTACAGCATTGTCAATTCTCTCATATATTCCAGTTATATCAATAGAGTCTATTGTTAAGCTTCTATTCAAGTCGAATGAAGTTCCTGTAGTCGTAAATATTTCAGAATTTAAATCAAATACCTGAGCTACAGATACTATATTAGAATAGAAAGGGGTTCCTGTTCCGTAGTCTAAACGAATAGTAGAGTCAGGAAAAATATAGTTAATGTTAAAAGTGTTATTGCTACTCCCATAGTAAGCTCCGTAAGAACTTATATAATCAATCCAATTAGATTGACTATACGATTTTGTTTGTGCTTGAGTAGGTATTATAATGCGCTCTGCATTTATCGGCGAGGGTAGGTTTTGTGAAGTTACTAAATTTGCGATAGCAATTGCACATAGAATAGTAAGTGTTTTTTTCATAAGTATATTTTTTACAAATGTATTCTTATTATTATAAAGATTCAATAACTTTAATTAAATAAACTCTGTTTTCTTTTATTTTGTGCATTTCATTAGTGTTAATTAACTTATTGTAGTTAATTTTCCCTTTCGTCTTAAGCATTGTTTTCCAATAACTCCAACTAAACAAAGCTGATAAAGGAAGTGAAAGTGCATATAAAATCCAAATGTAATCATCGGTTAATAGTGACACAATCATAATTTGAATAAACCAAAATAAGCCAAAAAATA
>WFNC01000556.1 GCA_015488785.1 Flavobacteriales bacterium
ATCCTTAACACATTGATAATCAAGAAAAAGATTAAATTATGTTTATAATTATCAATCTTGTTAAAAACTAATATTGACATCGCTTATTAATAATTATATCTTCGAACTTTGATAATTGGGGTAACATTAATATGTAAGCTCTTTGCGTTAGGGATAGAAACGGTAGCTTTTTGATTTTAAAAAATTAGTTAATCTTGGGTGAAAAGAGCGATTTTATGAGCTCCTTTTTAGCTTAGATTAACTTTTTTGAAAATAAAAAACTATAGTGGATAGCCCGCTCGAACGCCCAAATATTGAATAATAATAATAATAATAATAACCTTAAAACAAAACTAGTTATATGAAAAAACTAATTCTAATTGCAGTTTCGACCTTAATTGCTCTGTCCTTATTTTCTCAGGGAGACTTATCTCAGGAGGAACAAGATTTGTTGAATAAAGTAAATGCTGAAAATGCTTCGTCAGCTGCAACGGCAGAATCGCAAGAGGCTTATAATAATGGAATTACATTGTTTGGAAAAAAAGAATATAAACAGGCTATTGCAGCGTTTAACAAAGCGATAAGTGGAGATCCAAAATTTGAAGCGGCTTATTATAATAAAGGAGTTGCGCAGATTCAAGCTAAGTTGTATAAATCGGCTGTTTCTACGTTTTCGAGTTTGTTAAAAATTAATGATAAAAATGCTAACGCCTATTCTCAAAGAGCTTTGGCCTACCAAAAACAAAATAAATTGAAAAAAGCGGTTTCTGATTATGGACAAGCTCAGTATTTTGACCCTAAGAACGAAAAACACTTTTATAATGGTGGAGGTGTTTTATTTATGCTTGGAGAATACGATAAAGCGATTAAATCATTGACAAAAGCAATTGAACTTAAGTCTGATTTTTATGCGGCTTACAATGATAGAGGGAGCTGTTATCGAATGAAAAAAAATTACAAACAAGCATTAGCAGATTATCAACAAGCGGGGAAATATGGACCAAAACATGCTTTTGTGTTTAATAATATAGGAACAGTAAAAAAACAATTGAAAGATTACCAAGGAGCAAAAGACGCTTACAGTAAAGCTGTTTCGCTTGATCCTAAATTTTATTTAGCCTACAATAATAGAGGTGCAATGAATATGGAGCAAGGAAAAACGAATGAGGCGATGATTGATTTTAATAAAGCGATTGCGATCAATAGTAAATATGCCCCTGCCTACAACAATAGAGGAATTATTAAACATAAGAATAAGCAATATAAAGATGCTATAAAAGATTTTACTAAAGCTATTTCATTGGACAAAAATTTTGCAGATGCTTATGCTAACAGAGGGGTATCTAAAGAAATGAACAGAGATATGGAAGGAGCTTGTAAAGATTGGAGCAAGGCGAATGAGTTAGGTTCTGAAAATGGAACTGTTTATCACTCAGGAAATTGTTCTTTTTAATCTAAATCACATTATAATACTAATCTTATGAAATTTATAACCAAAATATTAATCCCAAGTGCTCTTTTTATTTCTTCTATCAGTTATGGTCAGAATGTAGAATTTAAGGCCAGTAACTTTAAGGATAAAAAAGACGATTTTAAAAAAGCGCTCGTTCATTTTGAAAAAGCAGAAGAATTAATCGAGCAAGGAAACGAATATATTTACAGTGTTCTAAATCCTGGTAATACTTTTAAATCTGCGATAATTGAACTAAAGAAAGCCGCTAAATTTAATCCAAAAAGTGCTCGAGTTAATTTTATGTTGGGAAATGCCTATTTGTACACCAACGAAAAATACAAAGCTTTAGCTTATTTGGAAAAAGCAGTAAAACTAAATCCAGAAGTAGATCGTTTTAGCGACTTCTATTTAGGGATGGCTTACCAATTAGATATGAATTTTAGTAAAGCGATAAAGCATTATACTAAATTCGAATCGGCTACAAAATCAAAGCATGTAGAAACATTGGGTAGAATGCTGAAAAAGAGAATTAAGGAATGTAAGTCTGGAAAAGTATTGACCGCTAAACC
>WFNC01000557.1 GCA_015488785.1 Flavobacteriales bacterium
AATTCGTAATTCGTAATTCGTAATTCGTAATTCGTAATTCGTAATTCGTAATTCACAAAAGGTTTTTAACTTTTTCTGTTTTATTTCTATTGCTATGTTTAGTTTTGTATTCGCTTGACTATAAGTTCTTTATTGCTGGCTTGTGTTTTTATTATTCTTAATTCTTAATTTTTAATTCTTAATTTAAAAAAGAGTGTTAATAGATTTAAGTCCTATAATAGTTCAACAATGTTTAGAAATGATTACATTTGTTAGTTGAACCAGAAAACAATGTATTTTGACAAAGAAGAGTAAGTTTTTTAAAGAATTCATAAAAGAACGCAAGACAGTAGGAGCAATATCACCTAGTTCTCGTTTTTTGACGAGGAAGATGATGGCTCCCATCGATTTTGACAAAGCAGACGTAATCGTTGAGCTAGGTCCAGGGAATGGCGTATTCACAAAAGAATTATTACTGAAAATGAATCCAAAAGCAAAGTTACTTTCTTTTGAATTGAGCAATAATTTCTATGAGCATATCAATGCCAACATCAACGACGATAGACTCGTTTTAATAAATGATTCAGCAGATAGGTTGGAACATTATTTAGCAATAGAAGGTATTCACAAAGTCGATTATGTAGTTTCGTCTTTACCATTGGCAGTTATACCCAACGAAGTAAAAGAAAAAGTACTAAATTCTTGCGTTAAACTTTTAGGAGAAGACGGAACATACATTCAATTTCAATATTCATTAAACGCAAGAAAGTTATTACAATCTAAATTTAAAGAGGTTAAATATAAATTTACAGTAGTAAATATACCTCCAGCGTTTGTTTATTCGTGTTCAAATTAATAGAAAAAAGTAAATAAAATGAAAAATATAACAGTAATAGGAGCAGGTACAATGGGAAATGGTATCGCTCACGTTTTCGCTCAAAGCGGATTTAACGTTTCATTAGTCGATATTTCTCAAGATAGCTTAGATAGAGCGCTAGCTACAATTGGAAAAAATCTAGACCGTTTGATTAAAAAAGAACGAATTTCTGAACAAGATAAAGCCAATACATTAGCAAATATAACGACTTTTACAGCGTTAGAACAAGGAGCTAAAACAGCCGATTTGGTTGTTGAAGCCGCTACCGAAAATGTAGCGATAAAACTTGCTATTTTTAAAGATATGGATAAGTTTGCTCCCGAAAATGCAATCTTATCAACCAATACATCTTCAATTTCGATTACCAAAATTGCAGCGGTAACAAATCGACCAGATAAAGTAATCGGAATGCATTTTATGAATCCTGTTCCAGTTATGAAATTGGTAGAAATCATAAAAGGGTATTCTACTTCTGACGAAGTATTGACAACCATAATGGAAACAGCTAAGAAATTAGGTAAAGTTCCAGTGGAAGTAAATGATTACCCAGGGTTTGTAGCCAATAAAATTCTAATGCCAATGATTAATGAAGCGATCATTACATTGCACGAAGGAACAGCGGGTGTAGAAGAAATAGATACGGTAATGAAATTAGGAATGGCTCATCCAATGGGTCCATTACAATTAGCCGATTTTATCGGTTTAGATGTTTGCTTGGCTATTCTTAAAGTATTGCAAGACGGATATGGAGATTCAAAATACGCACCTTGTCCATTATTAGTCAATATGGTTACAGCGGGTAAATTAGGAGTAAAATCCAAAGAAGGTTTTTACGATTGGTCGCACGGAACCAAAGAATTGGTTGTTGCCAATAATTTTAAAAAATAAGTTAACATGAATATTTTAGGTGTTATTCCTGCTCGTTACGGTTCTACTCGTTTAGAAGGTAAACCATTGGTCGATATTTGCGGAAAAACGATGATACAACGCGTTTACGAACAAACTCAAAAAGTGTTAGAGCACGTAGTTGTAGCTACCGACGACGAAAGAATCGTAAAAGCAGTGAAAGATTTCGGAGGAAATGTAGTAATGACTAAAAAAAGTCATACTACAGGAACAAACCGTTGTTTGGAAGCGTACGAAATAGTACAAAAAGAGAGCGAAATAAAATTCGAAGCCGTTATAAACGTTCAAGGAGACGAACCTTTATTAGAACCAGAACAAATAAGATGTCTAGTAAGTTGTTTCGAAGATCCTAAAACAGAATTAGCAACATTGGTTATGCCAGTGACTAAAGAAGGAGATTTATTTAACGACAGTGAAGTTTTTGTAGTTTTCGATAAAAATAAGAGAGCTTTATACTTTAGCCGTTCTGTAATTCCACACGTAAGAGATGTTCATAAAACAAAATGGTTACAGCACCATACTTTTTACAAACATTTGGGAATGTATGGATTTACAGTTGATTCTTTAAAAGAGTTTTCTGAACTAAAACAAACCAAATTAGAATTAGTAGAATCATTAGAACAAAACCGATGGTTGGAAAATGGAGGCGTAATTAAAATTGAAATTACCCAACACGATTCTATTCCTGTCGATACAATTGATGATTTAAAAAAGGTAAGAAGGATAATAGCTAAGATTGAAGGTTGTAGTTAGTTGAATTTGATTATCTAGTTGGTTATTAGTGACTTAATTGATTTAAAAAAAATAAAAATGAGTAAAAAGAAAATAATATTAAACGACATTACTTTTGGAGCAGATGAACTGTTTTTAATAACAGGACCTTGCGTAATAGAGGAAGAAAGTATAATGATGAGAACTGCTGAAAAGATAAAAGAAGTTACATCAAAATTAAATATTCCAACAGTTTACAAGTCTTCATTTATGAAAGACAATAGAAGTTCTGTTGATTATTACGTTGGTCCAGGAACAGAAGAAGGATTAAGAATTTTAGATAAAATCAAAACAGAGTTTGGTTTTTCTTTGGTTACAGATATTCATTTCCCTGGACATGTTGATCAAGTTGCTGATGTTGTCGATATATTACAAATACCTGCCTATTTAGCAATGCAAACTTCGTTGTTAACGGCTGCAGGAAATACAGGGAAAATTGTAAACCTAAAGCATCCTCAATTTTTAGCTCCAGAAAACATGGGAAAACCAGCTGCTAAAGTTGCTTCAACAGGAAACGACAATATTATGCTAACCGAAAGAGGTTATGTATTCGGCTACAATGATTTAATCGTTGATCCTCGTAGCTTTTACGAAATGCGTCAGACAGGATATCCTGTTATATTTGACGTTACACATTCTATTCGTAAGTATGGTATTCCAAGTGCTGATCCAAATGGAGGAGCAAAACAATATTTAGATACCTTAGCTAGAGCAGGAGTTGCTTCAGGAGTAGATGGGTTGTTTGTAGAGACGCATCCATGTCCTAACGAAGCTCTTTGTGATGCTGCAAGTCAATTAGATATGAATAACTTAGAAGAGTTCTTAAAACCGCTATTAGAGATTCATAATACAGAAGTAAAATATAGAAAGTAAATTACTTTTAAAAAAATAAAAATTCAAGCGGAATTACTGTTATAGTAGTTCCGTTTTTTTTTGCTTTTAGAATTGGATTCTAATCAAAGGGAGTTCAATCTCTCGTTGTAATTGATTTCTATAAAGAGATGTTTAGATTAATCTTCTGATTAAGCAAAAGATTGCATTTCGGTAAGCTTTTTATACTTACCACCTAAAGCAACTAATTCTTTATGTGTTCCTCTTTCTGTTATTTCTCCACCATGCATAACAATTATTTCGTCGGCATGTTGAACCGTGGATAGGCGATGGGCAATAACTAATGAAGTTCTATTTTTCATTAAATTGTTCAAGGCTTCTTGTACTAGTCTTTCACTTTCTGTGTCCAAAGAAGAAGTGGCTTCGTCTAAAATTAAAATATCAGGATTTTTAAGAACTGCTCTAGCAATACTAATACGCTGGCGTTGACCTCCCGATAAACTACCACCTCCGTCGCCTACATTTGTTTGATATCCATTCTCTAAATTTTGAATAAATTCGTGGGCATTAGCTATTTTAGCAGCTTCTTCGACTTGTTTTGTTGTAGCAGCTTCAAAACCAAAGGCGATGTTATTAAAAATGGTGTCGTTGAACAAAATTGGTGACTGTGTTACAACTCCCAAATGACTGCGTAGGCTTTCTAAACTTAAATCTCGAATATCTATTCCGTCTAATTGAATCGAACCTTCAGACACGTCATAGAATCGAGGAAGTAAGTCCGCTAGTGTCGATTTTCCTGCTCCTGATTGCCCTACTAAAGCAATCATTTTTCCTTTATGAATTGTTAAATTTATATTTTTAAGTACGTATTCTGCTCCGTATTTAAACGATACATTTTTGTATTCTATTTGATTATCAAATGTAGGTTTTTCTATTGGATTTTCTTTATTCTTAATTGTTACTTCTGCGTTTGTAATTTCTTTTATTCGATCCATCGCTGACAGACCTCTTTGTGCATTGGAGTAAGCAGATGTAATTGCTTTGAATGGCGAAATTAATTGAGATAGCAAACCAATATAAGTAATAAACATTGAACTTCTTATTTCTCCTGTAAATACCAATCGTCCGCCATACAATAGAACGGTTGCAATTAAAGCGATTCCTAAAAATTCACTTACAGGCGATGCCAAATCACCTTTTCGATACATTTTGATCATTACATTATTGTAATCTTCATTAAAGTTTTTAAATTTTTCTTTTGAAGATTCTTTAGCATTAAATGCTTTGATAATTCTTAAACCTCCTAAGGTTTCTTCAAGGTGAGCAACTAAACCTCCTAGTTTTTCTTGCCCTTTAGAAGCACTCCTTCTCAAACTTTTTCCTATCAAACCAATTAATAAACCTGATATTGGAAAAAACACAACTAAAAATAAAGTCAAGGATGGACTCATCCAAATCAATGTTCCGAAAAATACAATAATGTTTATAGGGTCTCTAAAAATAGCTTCCAACGAACGCAATACAGACCATTCCACCTCTTTAAGGTCGTTCGTCATTCTAGAAATAATGTCACCCTTTTTTTCTTCAGAATAATAAGCTAATGGTAGTTCAATGATTTTATTATAAATTGTATTTCTAAAATCTCTAACAACTCCATTTCTAATGACTGCAATAAAGAATAAAGCAAAATAGGTCGCTAAGTTTTTTAATAATATAGCGGTTACTAAAAGAATACAAACCATTAATAAAACCTGTTCGTGTCCTACTGTTTCTATTTGTTCGGCAAGTAAATAAAAGAGGTAGTCTTTGAGCGAGAAATCAAATGAAGAAAAATCTGTAGCAGGAGGATTATCCAATATTTTCTGAAGTTTATCTCCTTGACTAAATAAAATTTCGGTAACAGGAATCAACATCATTA
Source organism: Flavobacteriales bacterium (assembly GCA_015488785.1). Classification (GTDB taxonomy): domain Bacteria; phylum Bacteroidota; class Bacteroidia; order Flavobacteriales_D; family Parvicellaceae; genus S010-51. The sequence continues at coordinate 5,283 of WFNC01000557.1, forward strand.
ACGAAAATAATGAGAAAAATGTAGCTAATAAATTTAATAAAACATTGAGTATAGCATATTTTCTATAACCTTTTATTAAAGTGAGTATTTTTAAAAATTCTTTCATGTAGCTGTCAAAGATAAGGAATTTAATGAAACATCTGAAAGTGCATTATAAAAAAAGATAAAGGCTTAAATTTATAAAAACAGATATAAAAAACACTCTAATTTCTAGGCGCTTCGATTCGAGTATGGCAATGAAAAAATACTCAAAGAAGGAGCTTATTTCATCTTGTTTCGTTTAATAAAATACAACAAACCGATAAATAATAATAATCCAATAAAAGCAAAATAGACCAGTTTTTTATTCAGCATAAAAAAGGATTCATTTATTTCTTGTTTCAAAACTGAAATATTATTTTTGTTTTGTATCATTAAACTGAGTGAGTCTTTATAGTTTTGTTGCCTTACTTTGGTTAATACATTAATGTAAGTAGCTTTATTTTTATTCTCTTTACTGTTTAGTTTATTTTTGTATAGTATGTATTTTTTATAATAGGTTAAAGCTTTTTTGTTTTGATCTAACTTTTCATAATTAAGTGATAATTGAAAAGAACAATCCGATAATAGTTCTATGTTTTTTATCTCTAATGCTACCTCATTTACTTCTGTTAGAAGTAGTATAGCTTCGTTATAATTTCCTTCTATTGAATGGATCTTCGAAATGTTTAATAAAGAAAAAGCTATTCCTTCAATGTCTGATATTTTTTTTCTAATGATTAGAGATTTATTATAGTAAGCGTAAGCTTCATCAAATTCTTTCATCTGGTAATGAAAAAAACCAATATTATTTAAGGTTGTTGCTTCCCCCATTTTGTCGTTAATTTCGACGAATAGATTAAGCGCTTTATTATTGTATTTTACAGCAAGTTCTAGTTCATTTATTTTAGAGTAGCAAGCTCCTATATTGTTGTATGCTGTAGCTATACTTTTTTTATTGTTTAAGCTTATCTTTAGTTCTAAACTTTTAAAGTAAAATTCTAATGCAGTATTGTTGTCATTTAATTTCTCATAAGATTTGGCAATATTATTATATGTTTTAGCTAAACTCAATGTATCATTTGTCAAAGAAAAATAGTCGAGACTTTCATTTAAGTAATTTAAAGCTTCTTCTATAGCGCCTATTTTAGTGTAAATTAAACCGAGTTGAGCAGCGCTTGTAGCAGCGGTTTTGTCAAAATTATTTATTTTGGCTAATTGGTAAGCTGTCTGGTTATAATAACGAGCACTATCCAAATCTCTTTTTTTGATGTAAAGATATCCTAAGTTTGTATAGGTGTTTATTTCTCCAAGGGGATCATTTATTTTTTGTTTCAATAATAAACATTCATTAAAGTATCCAACAGCTTTATTAAAGTTTGATTGCTCTATGTTCAAATAAGCAAGATCATTGTAAATCACACTTAATTTTTTATTAATAGTAAACTGATAAATTTCAGGAAGCTCTTTTTTTTGATTTTCTAATGCAAATTCTTTAGCGATTTCCCAATAGTATATCGCACTATCATTTTGTCCTTTATAATAAAAGTGATCTCCAATTAAAGCGTAGATAGACAATGTAGTCGTATCATTTATATTTTTGTTCAGCTCGTTTTTTAATGAATCGATTTGATTTTGAGAAAATAAAGAGGTGCTAAATATAATAAGCAAAATTGCTGTAATGCTTTTGTAAATAAAGTGGGGCATGTTGAATATAAAAAGTAAATAAAAGCTAAAGGTAATTGTTTAGGTTTAACTTATTGGTTTAATTGTCGTAAAAAAAAATATTTTAATAGGGTTTTATGTTTTTTATGTCGGATTGAATATTTTTCCTAATTATTATATTTTGAATCCAATAACAGAAACATCATCTAGTTGTTCTTTTTCTCCTTTCCAAGCTAAAAATTCTTGTTGAAGTTCTTTTCTTTGTTCAGGTAGATTTTTATTAGAAATATTTAAAAGAAATTTTCTAAAGTTAGGGTAATAATATTTTTTACCTTTAGTTCCTCCTTTTTGATCTGGAAATCCATCGCTGGAGATGTAAAAAAGATCTTCTTTCTGCAATAAGATTTCATGTTGTTGAAATAGGGTAGAAGCATTACTTCCCAATTGAAATTTTTGACCTTTATATTCAGTTAAATTTCCATTTCTAACATGATAAATTGGAATATGAACACCTGTAAAAGTTAACTTATTAGCTTCAATCATACAAAGCGCAATGTCTAGCCCATGCTTTAGAGAGGCATTTGATTTATTATTCAATCTTTTTTGAAGTCTTTGATGTAATTCTTCCAAAATATCGGATGGTTTAGTTATTTCTTCGGCTAATATTTGATTGAGTATATTAAGACTTATTAAAGTCATAAAAGCTCCAGGAACTCCGTGTCCTGTACAGTCGGCAAGGGCAATAAAAGATTTGTTTTGATGTTGAGCAGTCCAATAAAAATCTCCGCTGACAATGTCTTTAGGGTTAAAAAGTATAAAATTATTAGGGACAATCTTATTTACCTCTTCCATAGATGGGAAAGCGGCCTTTTGAATGCTCTTAGCATAGTTTATACTGTCTTCTGTAGCCTTTTTTTCTTTTTCGATTTCTTGTTTTTGAATCGCTATCAGTTCTTTTTGTTTTGTTGTCGTTTTCCATCTTCTAAAAATAATAAATAAGAAAGAACCTATTATAAGTATTCCTATGATAGCTGTCCAAATGATATATTGCTGTTTTCTTTGTTTATTTTGAGAAATTAGTTTTTCATTTTCATTTTCAACATTTAGAATTTTAATTTCGGATTGATGTTTTAATTCTGAAATTTCTTTTTCTTTGATAAATGAAAATTCGGCTTGTTGCTTTCCTATTTCCTGTTGATTACTAAGTCCTGAAATAGAGTCTTTTAACGTAAGGAATTCTTCGTGCCATTTTAAAGCTTGTTTGTAATTTCCTCTTTCTTTGTTAATGAAGTACAAACCTTCAGTTGCTGTCTTAAAAGTAGGAAGATTGTTTGCCTTGGTTAGTTCACGAGCTTTTAAATAGTACTTTTCAGCTTCTCTATATTTTTTTTGATTGCCAAGAACTGTAGCTAAACCATTATATGCATTGGGTAAGTAAAAAGTAGAATTTACTTCTGTCAAAATCTTTATAGCGTCTTTTTGGTAAGATAAAGCTTTGTCTAGAAGTTGGGTTTTTGTTAATGAAAATTCTTTTTCATCGTTTTTATCAATTTGAAGTCCTGCTATACTGACATAAGAATTCCCTAGAGATAAATCACAAATACCTATTCCAACCTTATCATTCGCTTCAATAGCGTAATCTTTACTTATATTGTAATTATTAACTGCTTGAGTATAATCTTTTTTTGTGTCATAGTAGCTCGCTAGATTGAAGTAACTTAAACCTAAACTAAACGGAGTTCCAACTTCTTTTTTTATTTCAATAGCTTCTAACTGTGTTTCAATGGCTTTATCAGTTTCTCCTGTATTTTGCAATGTATTAGCAATATTACTAAGGCTAGCACAAACATTTTGTTTAATTCCTAATTCTTTGGCTAAAATCAATGATTTAGTGTGATATTTTAATGCTTTTTCATAAGACGAATATCCGTCATAAATATTCCCCAAAGCTGAATAAATAGAAGCTTTTAGAGAATTATATTTGGAACCTTTTTTACTGTTTATTTCTTTCTCTAATGGAATTAATATATCCACAGCTTTTTGTTTTTTTGAGCTAAATGTATAAATGTTTGCTCTAGAATATTTAGCTTTAAATTCACCAATTTCGTAGTTAGATTTTTTGGAAAGTTTTTCCATTTCTTCTATTTCAGTTAGAGCATTTTCAAACTGTCCAATATTGGATAATTCATGAATTATTTCATACTGTAGATTGATTCTATTGGTATCAACACTTTCTTTTTTCAATTCTAATTTAAGCGAGTCAATTAATTGATTTTGACTATTAATATTAAGAATAATAAAAAGAGAGGATGTGAGTAAAAGGAAAATAGATTTGAACATAACAAATGAATTAATGAGCTCGTAATCTAGGGCTATTTTAACTCATATGCAATACCTAGTTGAAATGATTGAGCTACAGTCCAATGAGATTTTAAAGCGAAAGAAGTTTTAATACTTTTAGAAATATAGTAACCTATAACGAGTCTTTGATATGCTAATCCATTTCGTTTATATTCATCAAAAGCATATATTCCCATATCAATACCTAGTTCTAGTTGGTTTAAAATCCATTTTTTACCTAAAAACACTCCAAGCTGAAGCGGAGAGGTAGAACGATTATAATAAAGCACACTTGGATTGTAGATTAAATCTAGTCCTCCAATGTAATTTCTTTTTGCTCTTTTATTGTAAATAAAATAGGTTCTAAATGTGTGCAAACCATATTTTTTTCTAAAATGTTCAAAATTTTCTCTAATTCCTGCGGTATATTCAAATCCTAGTGACCATTTTTTTTTGTCGGAAGCGAAATTTACTTTTGGAGAAGTAGGTTCTTTTTTATTCGAATACATTGTGTATCCCAAATTAAAACTTAGAAAATTTAATCCTAAATTTGGCGTTTGAAATGATCCATTTGAAAAATGAGTTAGACCAGCACCAAGATAAATAGCGTTATTGTGAATTAAGAATTCTTTTTCGATAAAAAAAACAACATTTGCATTTAAGTGACTTCCAATGGCTATGTTTTTATTGTTATTTGCAGGGTCATATATTTTTTCTACATAGCCTGTTCCAAATCCAATTTTGAATTTAAAAGTACTATCAGTTTTAGATAACCTAAGTTTTGTAAAACCATATAATCCGTAAATATCTCCAATGTTTTTTTTGTTTCCACTATTGATATAATTAAAACCTATTCCAAAATTTGGTTCGAAATTACTGTATTTTAAATAAGAAATATTTATAATCGTACTGTGTTTCTGAGGTAGGTGATTAATCCGTTCCAAATGCCCCATTAACCTTCCTATTCCTACATTGACATTTAATCCATTATGAGTGTATTGCTGACTCCAAAATGGAGATTCCAATAGGACAAGAATAAATATTATATATAATCTATAATTTTTCAAAACTACTTAGTTATTAAGAATGACCCTGAAATGGCTTCCTTTTCGTTAGTTGAATCTTCAATAATGTAATAGTACGTACCGTCTGAAACAGCCTTTCCAGTTTTATTTCTCCCTTTCCAATTATTCTGATAAGGATTTTGTTCAAAAACTTTATCTCCCCACCTGTCATAAATTAGAATACCTTGCGTTTCTGTCAATCCTTTGATGTAAAAAGTTTCATTAATTGCATCTCCATTCGGAGTAAAAACATTCGGAACTACAACAGGAATATTTTCATCTATAATCTGAATTACATTACAATAAACAGCGTCACATCCAAATTGATTGATAACAGTCAAGCAGATATTATAATTCCCTACATTAGGATAAACAATTGTAGGGTTTTCTATCCCTTGAGTTGTTCCGTCATTAAAATCGTAATCAAAAGTAACAACATCTGAACTCGATAGATTTGTGATGTTTATTTCATCATTCGTATAAAATTGATTTTCTGTTGTACTAAACAGTGCATTTGGACTTCCATTTTCATTTACAAAAACGATAACAGTATCCTTACAATTATTGATGTCTGAAACAATTAATTGATAGTTGTTATTTCCATCTAAATTATCGATGTCTAAAGTAGAGTAGGAGTTTGTCCAATTATAAGAATAAGGGACATTACCTCCATTGATTGTGATATTAGAAATAGAACCATTATTAGCTTCACAAGTTTCTGGTACAATCTGAATATTAGAAATGTTAATTTCTGGTGGAGCTTCATTTGTTATTACAAAAGAGCTAGAAGGAGAGCTACAACCAAAATTGTCGGTAACAACTAAATTATAATTTCCTGCTGTAAGATTATTCAAATCTAGGGTAGTTTCGTTATTAGACCATAGGTAGGTATAAGGAGAGGTTCCGTTATTTATAGAAATATTTGTAATCGAACCATTTCCTTGATTACAGTTTTCATGAGATAGATTAGAATTTGTAGTAATTATTTCAGGCGCAACTTCATTTGTTATTGCATAATCTCCAACAACCGAAGAGCATCCATTATTATCCGTAATAATAAGTTGATAATTTCCAGAAACTAAATTGTTTGTATCTATATTATTAGACGTTGTATTATTCCAAGTATATGCTAAAGGTAAAACGCCTCCAGTAACAGTCAAACCAGTTATACTCCCATCACTTTGATTGCAATGTTCATTTTGAATCGTTAAATTTGAAGCATCAACACTAAAAGAAGTTCCGATTATAATTTCTACTTTAACTAATCCACTACCAGGGCAAACACCTACATAAAAAGTTGTATCATTATTGATTGGTCCTGTTGTAAAATTTACTCCTGTAGCGATCATGTTCATATTTTCATCGTACCAAATAATTGTGTGATTGTTAGGGAGAGCTATATTCGTTGTAGCTGTTAAATTTCCACTTTGCCCTAAGCATACTGTATCGTTTTCACTTGTAAGATTTAACAAGCTAGCCGTAGAGATGTCATTAATTCCTTGATGACCGCTAGTAGCTCCATTGGGAGGGAATTCGGATAAACCACTAGAGTTTGTTGTCCCATTTACACCTCCTGCAATAGTTATTGTAGCTGTGTTCGTTGGAATTGATACATATCCTCCTCCAGCTCCTCCACCAGGACCTTCAGCTTCTGTAATGTTCTGAAAGTATAGCGCGCCACTTTCTAATATTTGATTTCCTCCATTTCCTCCGTTAGCCGAAATATTTAAATTACCAATTGTAGAAGTAGGGGTATTTGTAATAATGATAGTCCCTCCAGCTCCAGCACCTCCAGCACCGTCATTTCCAGCGTAAGCAAAAACAGGGACATTATTAGAGAAAATATCTTCTCCATTGTCACCGTTTGAAGTTATTGTACCTGTTCCTATTATATTACCATAGGAT
>WFNC01000558.1 GCA_015488785.1 Flavobacteriales bacterium
CAAATATATACTCAAAGGAAATAGCTTTACGATTTTTTAAGTTATTATTTTTATGAAATTTTCTAAACCGACTGAAAAAAAACTCTTGATTTCATGTCAGATAAATAATTTTATTGCCTTATAATTTTCTTCTACTCAACCATCCTATTAACTTGGCTTTCTGAAGTAAACGCATAACTGATTCTAAACATAATTACTCGCATGATTTGTGTTTATCTGTTAAAAACACAAGATTTAAAATTATTCTTCAGAAAACATTAGTTTACTTTGTTTTTTAATAAATTTAACGATATACTTGCGTTAATAATTTTTATGAAAAAAATCACTATTATCATTAGCATTAATTGCTACAATTGGATTAGGAGCTGTAATCACTCCTAGCTGTAAAAAATACGAAGAAGGTCCAGTAATCGCTTTAAAAAGTAAAAAAGCACGTATTTCTGGCGTTTGGAAATCAACAAAAGATGTAGATAAAGACGGAATAGTCACTTTAGCAGATGCTAATGACAAATCTACAGTTGAGATAAAAAAAGATGGAACATTAATAATAAAGAGTAACGACCCTACGTTTGATTTCTCTTTTTCGGGAACATGGGCTTTTTCTGACAAAAAAAATCTCTTGAGATGACATTTTCAGGAAACTCAGATAAATCTGAGATTATTTTGTTGAAAAACAAAGAAATGGGATTGAAAGATCAAAACGGAAATAAAACTTATTATGAAAAAGTAAATTAATCTTATCATAATCAATGTAACAAAAAAAGAGGCATTTTTTAAATGCCTCTTTTTTTTTGTTTTAGAAATAATACCAAAACGATCTAAATCGATACGCTATCAGAAGAAGCGATCCAAATCGATAAACATTTGAGAGAATAAGACAATGAGAATTAGTAGAATGACGATTAATCGGATGCTTGACCACTTTTCGGACCTTGCTGATTTTCGATTTACGTGATTTCTTTCGAATTTTAGGCGCATGCTCAAAGCCTCGTTAGATATTGTTTTGTTTTCTAAGGCTAATTCTTTTGCTATTCTTGATTTTCGAGCCTCCATGCGTTCTTTTTCGGCATCGTAATACATGGGCTGATAATCGAACTGTTTTGCTTTGAATAATTTTATTGGTGACTTCATATTCTTATATGCTGGTTTAGCTGTAAAATGCACAACGTATTATGTACAATGATATTTTCAATGTAAAAATACACGTTTTAAATCTAATTTTATTTATCGCGTTAGGGACAGTAGCGTTAGCTTTTTGAATTTTAAATTAGTTAGACTTTGCTAAAAAGAGCGACTTTAGAAGCTCCTTTTTGGCTTAGTGTAACTTGTTTGAAATTCAAAAACTTTAAGCGGATTGCCCGTTTAAACGCCCTAAAAACAAAACTACAATACAGACTCAAAACAAATAGGTTTAAGATTTTTGAAATTTTCTTTTTCCAATTTTCCGAAAAGCTAATTGCATTGAATATCGCTATAATTTAGAAACAAAGGTATGAAAAAACTTAGGGATTTGCGAATGGTAATTTAAGAACGGTGGATTTGAATAAATAAACGGACTGTGATTTAGTATTTATATTGTATATTTGTGTTAATGGCAAGTATAAGACAAGAAAAAATATCGGGATTAATACAACAAGAATTAAGTATTATATTCCAAAAAGAGGCGCGTAACATTTGTATGGGCGCAATGGTAAGTGTAACAATTGTTAGAGTTGCACCAGATTTATCGACGGCGAAAGTGTATTTAAGTATATTTGGGGCGAAAGATAAAGAGGCGGTAATTGGAAGTATAAAAGACAATAAACATAAGGTAAAACATGCTTTGAGTCAGGTGATAAAAATGCAATTGAGAAAGACTCCTGATTTGTCTTTTTACATTGACGACTCGTTGGATTATGCTATGGAAATTGATGCTTTATTAAAAAAATAAGATGAAATCATTTTTTAAATTCATATTAAATGTAGTTCCTCGTCCAATCTTGATTCGATTGAGTTACATTTTTAAATTCTTTGCTCCTTTTTTAATGAAAGGGGACAATGTAGAATGTACGGTTTGTGAGCATAAATTTAGAAAATTTTTGCCTTACGGCTACAACGATGGACAGAGAGACAACGTACTGTGTCCGTATGATTTAACGTTGGAGCGCCATCGTTTGATGTGGACTTATTTGAAAACAAAAAGCAATTTCTTTACCGATAAACTAAAGGTAATGCACATTGCTCCTGAGCAGTGTTTTTACAAAACTTTTAGAGCTCAAGAAAATTTAGATTATACTACTGGAGATTTGGAATCACCTTTGGCAGATCTTCATTTTGATTTGCATAACATACCATTGGAGGACAATCTATATGACGTTATATTTTGCAATCATGTAATGGAACACGTAAAAGACGACGTACAATGTATGAAAGAACTTTTGCGAATTATGAAGCCTGGAGGTTGGGGTATTTTGCAAGTTCCTGCTGATTATTCGAGAGATACAACTTACGAAGACCCTACAATTACGGATCCTAAGGAAAGAGAAAAACATTTTGGTCAGTATGACCATGTTCGTTTATATGGAACTAACTATCCAGATGTGCTACGTTCGGCAGGATTTGAAGTAGAAGAATACGACTATAAGAAAGAATTGAAAGAAGAGGATTATAAGAGATATCGTTTTCAAGAAGATGAATTATTATACATTGTTCGAAAAAAATAAATGAAAGGCGAGACTTTTCATATCGAAACAATTGAAGAATTAACTCCTGTAATTCAATCCTTAAAAAAACTATGTTCCGCTCATTCTATCTTTATTGTAGATGGAGAAATGGGAGCTGGTAAGACTACGCTGATTTCTAAAGTTTGCCTTGCCTTAGGGATAAAAGACAAACCTTCGAGTCCGACTTATAGTATTGTAAACACTTATTTTTCCGATGAGTTTGGAGAAATAAATCACTTTGACTTTTACCGCTTGGAAGACGAGAACGAAGCGATGGAAAGTGGCTTAGACGAACCGTTTTACAATGGGAGTATTTGCTTTATAGAATGGGCAGAAAAGATACAAAATATTTTACCAGAAAAAGTGGTAAACGTTAAAATTGAAGTTCTTGAAAATAATCACCGAAAAATAAACATTACGCTATGATATCATCCGGAGACGCTCTAAAATCACTTGCACGAGAAGCTGCCTTAATGCCTCAAGAAGAAATGCTTGAAGTAGGAAAGAAGAAACAAAGCTTATTTATAGGAATACCTAGAGAAACAGAGTTTCAAGAACATAGAGTTGCTTTGGTTCCCGAAGCGGTGTCACTTTTGATAAACAATGGTCATCGTGTATTGATAGAGAGTAATGCAGGTAAGAGTGCTAATTTTTCGGACAGAGATTACAGTGAAGCTGGAGCTCAAATTGCTTACTCGACCAAAGATGTTTATGAGGCTGATATAATTCTAAAAATTGCTCCTCCCACAACGATGGAAATAGAGATGATGAAGCATAAACAGACGTTGTTTTCTGCATTACAATTGTCTGTTCAACCTGCTAGTACATTGCGTAAGTTAATGGAAAAAAAAATTACAGCAATTGCTTGGGATTATGTAAAAGATGAAGAAGATATCTTTCCTATTATTCGTTCGATGGGGGAAATTGCGGGAACGACTTCTATACTTATTGCAGGAGAGTTACTTAGTAACGTTAATCAAGGTAAAGGACTTATGCTTGGAGGAGTAGCTGGAATAACCCCAACCGAAGTTGTCATAATTGGAGCTGGTACAGTTGGTCAATTTGCAACTAGAAGCGCTTTGGCATTGGGAGCATCGGTAAAGGTATTTGACAGTTCTGTTTATCGATTGAGAAGATTGCAAAGAGATTTGGGGCAACATATCTTTACTTCAGTGATTCAACCCAAAGTGCTTTCGAAAGCGCTGATGAGAGCCGACGTTGCTATTGGAGCATTGAGGGCTTCTTATGGTAGAACGCCATGTGTAGTAACGGAAGAAATGGTAGAAAACATGAAAAGTGGTTCGGTGATTATAGATGTAAGTATAGATCAAGGAGGGTGTTTTGCTACTTCAAAAGCTACTACACATCTAAAACCTACTTTTATAGAATATGATGTCACACACTATTGTGTTTCTAATATTGCTTCTAGAGTTTCGAGAACAGCTTCTTATGCTTTGAGTAATATTTTTGCTCCTTTGGTTTTGGATATTGCTGATGGAGGTGGATGTGAAAAACTAATAAGAACTAACAAAGGTTTTAGGCATGGTGTTTACATTTATAATGGAACATTAACTTCTTCTTACTTAGGAGAAACTTATACCCTACCCTATAAGGATTTAGATTTATTGATTAGTGCATTTTAAAAAATTACAATAAAATGGAAGAAAAAGAAATTTGGAAAAAAGTCGTGTTTGAGGCTAATATTAACCCTAAAGAAAAATATCAAGTATCTAATTTAGGAAGGTTAAAATCTTTTAAAATGATGAAGCATGGGCGAATATCTAAGCGAGTAACTAAAGCTAATTGTTATACAATATTAGGACTTAAAACGATTGAAAATAAAAGTACAGGAAGACTAGTTCATCGATTAGTCGCTCAAGCTTTTTTAAAAAAAGAAACGGAATTTCATAATTTAGTTATTCATCTTAATTATAAAAAAGGTGATAATAGAGCTGTCAATTTGAAATGGGCGACTAAAGAAGAAGTTCACATACATGCATTGCGCCGTAAAAGAAAATCAAAAACTAGAGACCAAACCATTGAGCGTTTGCAAAAATATAACTACCTAAATTTAGACCCAAAATACGGTGAAGAGCAGTGGAAATTTATAAAATTTGATGAAAAAATTAACCAGACTGAAAAGTATCAAATATCGGACTATGGTAGAGTAATTTCTTATAAAAAAGATAAGGTAAATGGAAAGCTAAAACGAATAGGCTACATTAATGACTTTCAATCGTTACACGTAAAACAAATTACAGGAAAAAATACAGCTCGCTATATTCATAAATTAGTAGCTGAAGCTTTTATCCCAAATTTAGATCCGAAAAAAACTGTCGTTATCCATCTTGACTATGACAAAGACAACAATCATATTTCTAATTTAAAATGGGTTGACACTGTTGAAGCCAATAAGCATTTAAGATCTAATCCAAACTTTAAAACACCCAATGCAAAATTGACTGAAGCTAAAGTTAAATTAATTAAAATGAAATTGGCCGACCCTAAACGGAAAACAAGAGTGAAAATTCTAGCCAAACAGTTCGGAGTTTCTGAAATGCAATTGTGGAGAATAAAATCGGG
>WFNC01000559.1 GCA_015488785.1 Flavobacteriales bacterium
ACAGAAAATATCTGAAAAAAAAAGGGAATAATAGAATTGTATAACAGATTTTAACAATTAGAGTTGGTATTGTCGCTTTATAGTTCGTTGTGTTAGAAGTCGAAATTTCTTAAAAAAGTAAAAACATTTTGATTCTTGTTTAAATTAAAAATGTTATTTTTGGAAACACACACTAATATTTAATTTAGAGTTTTATTTTAGAACTCTATTTTAATGGATATAAACCAATAAAACTATGAAATTACCATACGCAGAACCTTACAGAATCAAAATGGTTGAGCCAATTTTTCAATCGACCATTGAACAACGAAAAGCTTGGATTAAAGAAGCTGATTATAACTTATTTAACCTTAAATCGGATCAAGTATATATTGATTTGTTGACTGATTCTGGAACTGGAGCAATGAGCGATAGACAATGGGCTGAAATTATGTTAGGGGACGAAAGTTACGCTGGTTCAAGGTCGTTTCTTAAGTTAGATAAAGCAGTTAAAGATATTACAGGGTACAAGTATTTTATTCCGACCCATCAAGGTCGTGCTGCAGAGAATGTCTTGTTTTCTGCAACAGTAAAAGAAGGAGATATTATTCCTGGTAATTCTCATTTCGATACCACAAAAGGACACATTGAATTTAGAAAAGGAAAAGCTGTAGATTGTACAATTGCAGAAGCTTTTGATACCGATTTATATCACCCTTTTAAAGGAAATATAGATTTAGATAAACTAAAAAAGGTTTTGTCTGAAAATCCAATCGAAAAAATTCCATTTATTATTATCACAGTAACTTGTAATACAGCAGGAGGTCAACCTGTTTCTATGGAGAACATAAAAGCTGTTTCTGCATTGTGTAAGTCGTATAATGTTCCTGTTTACTTTGATGCGGCAAGATATGCCGAAAACTGTTATTTTATAAAAGTAAGAGAAGAAGCGTACAAAGATGTATCGATAAAAGATATTGCGAAGGAAATGTTTTCTTATGGAGACGGAATGACAATGAGCTCTAAAAAAGACGGATTGGTAAACATGGGAGGGATTATCGCACTTAACGACGAACCAACTTATCGAACAGCGATTACTTTTAATATAATGTATGAAGGTTTTATTACTTATGGAGGTATGAGTGGTAGAGATATGGGGGCATTAGCTGTTGGACTTTACGAAGCTTTAGATTACGATTATTTAGCAAGTAGAGTAACACAAGTTCAATATTTAGGAGAGAAAATGGCAGAATTTGGTGTGCCAGTCCAAAAACCAATTGGAGGACATGCTGTTTATTTAGATGCCAATAAATTTGTGCCGACTATTCCAAAGGAAGAATATAGAGCTCAATCTTTAGCGATTGAATTATATATCGTTGCAGGAATAAGAGGAGTTGAAATCGGAACTATTTTAGCTGATAGAGATCCCGAAACGCGAGAAAATAGATACCCAGAATTAGAGCTCGTTCGTTTAGCAATTCCTCGTAGAACATACACTCATAATCACATGGAATATATCGCTGCAGCTTTACACGAAATATACATTTCTCGTCATGAGGCAAAAAATGGATACAACATCCTTTGGGAAGCACCAATAATGAGACATTTTACTGTGAAATTAGAAAAAATACAAAGCTAATTTAAGTTTACATCAACAAAAAGCCTCTTTTCTAATAGTAGAAAAGAGGCTTTTTTTATTGTTATTTATGGAATTAAATAGTTAAATTTTTAATCTTATCCATAATCATGTAAGCCAATTCGTTTGCTTTCTTTTCGTTCTTACTTTCCGAATAAATACGAATAATAGGTTCTGTATTACTTTTACGTAAGTGAACCCATTCCTTATCAAAATAGATTTTCACACCATCAATCGTATCAATTTCGTTATCCTTATATTCGTTTTCTATCGCTTTCAATATCGCATCAACATCCATAGAAGGCTCAAGTTGAATCTTGTTTTTAGAAATCGTATATTGAGGAAACTTAGCTTTTACATGCGTCATTTTAGCGCCACATTCAGCAAAGTAAGTCAAGAACAATCCAATACCAACTAAAGCATCTCTACCATAATGCAATTCAGGGTAGATTATCCCTCCATTTCCTTCACCTCCAATTACAGCATTAACTTCTTTCATCTTATTTACCACGTTCACTTCACCAACAGCTGCTGCAGTATATTCACAACCTTTAGCCTCAGTTACGTCTCTCAACGCTCTTGTCGAAGAAAGATTAGAAACCGTATTTCCCTTCGTGTTTTCCAATACATATTCTGCAATAGCAACCAACGTATATTCTTCGCCAAACATAGAACCATCTTCGTTTACAAAAGCCAAACGATCAACATCAGGATCAACTACAATCCCTAGGTCAGCACCAGTTTCTTTTATTTTATTCGCAATCGCAGTCAAGTTTTCTGGCAAAGGCTCTGGATTGTGAGGGAATTCCCCCGTAGGTTCAGAATATAACTCAATAATGTTTTTTACGCCCAAAGCTCTAAGCAAAGCAGGAACAAAAATACCTCCAGTACTATGTACACTATCACACACGATAGTAAAATCGGACATTTCAATCAGTTTTTTATTAACCAAAGACAAATTCAAAACAGCATTTATATGTTTTTCAAGGTAAGAATTATCCTCTTTTACAGAACCTAAATCATCTACTTCAACAAAATCAAAACTTTCATTTTCTGCAAAATCCAAAATTTGTTTTCCATCTTTATCCGAAATAAATTCTCCTTTATTGTTTAGTAATTTCAACGCATTCCATTGTTTAGGATTGTGACTCGCCGTCAAAATTATACCGCCCTGAGCATTTTCCAAAGGAACAGCAATTTCAACCGTAGGAGTAGTCGATAGTCCCAAATCAATAACATTTATCCCCAATCCTTGCAAAGTTCCAATGCACAATCGGTTAACCATAGCCCCCGAAATACGAGCATCTCTCCCCACAACAACTGTAACTTTATCTATATTACTATTTGTAATTACCCATTTTCCGTAAGCCGCCGTAAATTTTACAACATCCAAAGGAGTTAGATTGTCGCCAGGTTTCCCTCCAATCGTTCCTCTAATTCCCGAAATTGATTTTATTAATGTCATCTCTTTTTAAATTTTAAAATAGACCGTAAAGATAATCGTTTTATAGCCTCAATAAATTAACACGACAAAAAGTTAGTAACACCCATTTATTAGCATAAACAAAGCTATGTATTTGTATTAATGTTTTTTTTAGGGCGTTTAAACGGACTATCCACTTGTAGTTTTTGTTTTTAGAAACAAGAAT
>WFNC01000560.1 GCA_015488785.1 Flavobacteriales bacterium
ACGATGTTAGCAAAATTGGAGTATCCAATGGTTACCGGTATTATTAGAGCTTCTGAAGAATTAACTTATGAACAACGTGAAGATGCTTTAACTAAAGAAGTCAAAGCTAATTCTAAATTTTCTAAAGTAGATGATTTATTCTTTAGTGGAGAAACATACAAAGTATAATTATACAAATAGCCATTATATTTATTTATAATGGCTATTTTTTTTATAATTTACTGATGAATATCAGCAAAATAAAATAAGTATCATTTTAACTTTGTAATGAAATTTAGCAATTGTATATAATATAATTTCTATTGAGAATATTAAAATTTAAACTATTGAAATTTAACTTATTATGGGATATGAAGCAATTATAGTATTTGTCTTAGCAGGAATTTTTCTGGTTGTTTTGGCAAATGGTATTTCTAATTTAGTTTCACCTAAATCAGATAATAAACAAAAACAAGATCCATACGAATGTGGTGTAGAAACTATTGGTCCAACTTGGGTACAATTTAAAGTAGGATATTATTTATTTGCTATCCTTTTTTTATTGTTTGATGTAGAAGTTGCCTTTTTAGTTCCTTGGGCTGTTGTCTTTAAAAGTATGGGCACAGTAGCCTTAGTAGAAATTATCATTTTTTTAGTTATATTAGGTTTAGGTTTAATCTATGCACTGAAGAAAAAAGCATTGGAATGGGAGTGATTTAGCAGGATGTGTTAGGTTGGAAGTCGGAAGACCGAAGACGGAAGTTACCCTACAAGGGTTAATATCCGTAAAGACACTACTCTTGTAGGGTTTGAGAAGAAAAGAATTAAGTAGAAAAAAAATAAAAGTTCGTTGCACACAGCTTGGAAAACTTCGGTCTTCCTACCTCGGACTTCGGACAATAAAGAAATATGGCAGAAAACAATACAGAATTAGCAAAAGATTTTCCAGGAAAAGTAATTCCTGCAGGAAATGGTGCAAATATAGTGGTAACAAGCCTTGATAAAGTAATTAATTGGGGAAGATCAAATTCACTTTGGCCATTGTATTTTGGTACAAGTTGTTGTGCCATCGAAATGATGCAAACTGGTGCTGCAAAACACGATTGGTCACGTTTTGGTTTTGAAGTAGCAAGACCTTCACCAAGACAAGCAGATTTAATTATCATTGCTGGTACTATTGTAAATAAAATGGCACCTGTATTAAGACGTTTATACAACCAAATGGCGGAACCTAAATATGTAATCGCTATGGGAGCTTGTGCAATTTCTGGAGGACCATTTTTTTATAATTCCTACTCCGTAGTTAAAGGTGCAGACCACGTAATTCCTGTTGACGTTTATGTTCCTGGTTGTCCACCAAGACCTGAAGCTTTGCTTGAAGGGATGCTTATGTTACAGAAAAAGATTATGGCAAATAGTGCTAATAGAGAAAATCCTATAGATGGGTTTGATGAAGGAGTGATAAAGTAGGTGACTTTAGGTCGGAAGTCGGAAGACCGAAGACGGAAGTTACTCTGAACGGATTAATATTCGCAAAGAGAATACCCTTTTAGGGTTTTAATAGAAGATAATAAATAGTTTGTTTAAACAAATAAGTAAAATTAAGAAAATATAACGGATGATTACCTCGGTCTTCGGACTTCGGTCTTCCGACAATAATTAAGGACTAATAGAAATGACAAACGAAGAATTACAACATAAAATAGCAAGTTTAAATTCCAATGTGGAGTTTACAGAAGAAGCAAGTCAGTTTTTAAATGTAAGTGTTTCAAAAGAAGAATTACATCAATTATGTGCTGATTTAAAATCGGATAATGATTTAAGTTTTGATTATCTTTTCTGTATGACAGGAATTGATTATGGTAAGGAATTGGGTGTTATTTATCATTTAGAAAGTGTAAAATACAGACATCAACTTGTAGTGAAAGTAAAAACAGAAGATAGAGAAAATCCTACTTTAGATAGTGTTACGGATGTTTGGAAAACAGCCGAATTTAACGAAATGGAAATTTTTGATTTCTTCGGAATTAAATTTAATAATCATCCAAATCTAAAAAGATTGTTTTTAACACCAGAATGGAATGGATTTCCATTACGAAAAGATTATGTAGATACAGAAAATATGGTAGTGAGATAGATATAAAATAGAAAGTAAAGACGCAATGCATTGCGTCTCCACAAAAAGAGCATTGTGTCTCAACAAATCGATAAAAATGACTAAAGACCAAATAATAAACGATAGTTTTAAAACACAAGAATATTTTGTGAATATGGGACCACAACATCCCGCAACTCACGGTGTTTTACGACTTATTTTAACCATTGATGGAGAGATTATTAAAAACATCGAACCTGATTTAGGATACATTCATCGTTCTATTGAAAAAATGACAGAACGTGATAGTTATCAGCAAATAGTGCATTTAACCGATAGAATGGATTACCTTTCTTCGCATATAAATAACGAAGCTGTTTGTTTAACTATTGAGAATGCTTTACAATTAGAAGTTCCTGAGCGTGTTAAAGTTATTAGAACAATTGTTTCAGAATTGACAAGAATTGCTTCGCATACGCTTTGGTGGGGAGTTATGGGAATGGACGTTGGTGCTTTAACCACCTACTTTCTTGCCTTTAGAGATCGTGAAATGATTAACGATATTTTTGAAGAAACTTGTGGTGCTCGTTTAACGATGAATTATAATATTCCAGGAGGTTTAATGTTTGATATTCACCCTAATTTTGTTAAAAGAGTTAAAGAATTTATTGTTCATTTTAGAAAAAAATTACCTGAATACGATAGCCTTTTAACTAACAACGTCATCTTCCAAAAAAGAACAAAAGGTGTTGGTTTATTAAGTTATGAAGATGCTATTTCTTATGGCGTTTCTGGTCCAGTTGCTCGTGGTAGTGGTTATTCAAGTGATGTTCGTAAAATTCATTCATATTCTGCCTATGACAAAGTAAAATTTGATGAAATATTATTTACCGAAGGCGATACTTTATCAAGATACAAGGTACGGATTGCTGAAATGTGGGAAAGTATGAAAATCATTGAGCAATTAATTGATAATATTCCTGAAGGCGATATTAAAGTAGCTACCA
>WFNC01000561.1 GCA_015488785.1 Flavobacteriales bacterium
AAAAGTCAAAAATGAATTTAGGGGTGGGGAATGTCGGATTAAGGTTTTTTCTTTTAAAAAGAAATTAATATTTAGGGTAATAACTTCGTTTATCAGTTCGTTTTTTGTAGACCCCTTTCCTTATTTTTTTTAAACACATATCAATCGTATCATTATTCATTAAGTCAAATTTTAATAATGATGAATTAAGTTTTGAATAGCCTAATGAATCAAAAACTTTTCCTTCGAATATATATGGATTTAAGTATAATTCCCCCTCATATTCTAAAACTTCGACTGTAATTCTCTTTCCCAATCTGCTATATGCAAATACTTTATAACAATTAACGTTACTCAAAGAGTCTTTCCATACTTCATTAATTTGATAAATATATTTTTTTGTTTTTTTTCCTGTAAACAACTTATTATATATAGAAAATTCAAAATCAGAATAACTAACTTTTTTTTTCAAACTACAGGAAAAAGAAATTAAAGCTACAATACAAATTAGTCTACACTTCATAACTTCTTAGCAGGTTTACCTTTAAAACGCTTACTCCCCTCTCTAACTATCATCTTATCAGTAACAATAATATTTACTTCTCTACTGTCACTATGAATTTTATGAATAGCTTCTTTACCTGATTTAGATTGCATTCTAGCTTCTACATAGCGTTTAGTTCCATTTTTTAACGCTGCTTTTGTATAAGAATACTGCCCTGTTTTAGGATTGAAAGTCACGCCAATTATTTTGTTACCATCAGGATCAATATTCATTAACGGACTGTTAGCAACAAAAACATAATCACTTAAACTAGGATAATCAGTAGCATAAGCATCTAAAGAAAGCCACCTCCCCAACCTACTGTCATAACATCTAGCTCCAAAATCTAAGTGATTACCTTTAACCTCGTCATCTTTCTCCATTCCGTTGAAGCTATAACGATACTTTCTTGCTGAGCTTTTTTCTTCTGAAATAAAAAACCGATTCATCGTTTTTTCTTTTGCTGAAAAGTCGCTATGCGTAACCTTTAGCAAGGGAAAAATTTGGTCGTATGTGAGTTTTAGGCATCCCATTTTAGGACAATTTACAAGTTTTTTTTATGATAAATCAAAAAAAGGTTCTATTTCTGATAAAGAAATTAAAAAACTGATTAAAGCGATGTAAAATAATTTTTTCATTTTTGAAAATCTATAGCTCTAAACATCTAGGATTTACGTTGTTGTTTTTTCAATGTTGAGGAGGTTTTATTGTGGAATGTGAGGAGTGTAACTACTTAAATTTAAGAACTCTTCTTTTTCCGAACTGAAACAACGCCAACTAAATTACTTAAGTTTGACAAAATAAGTAGTACACTAATAACGAACATATAAAGATTAGAACCCCCTAATATTTCACTATCAAAGTTATAGTATTCTCTCAAAGCTACATAAGGAGATAAAACGGATAAAATAATCATAGTTATATTCTTTTCAATCTTTTTAGGCCCCAGTAGAATCGTAAATAACAAAACTAAAATCAGAATCTTCTTATTAAATAATTCTACAAATAAAGAAAAACCAAAAGCATAGTCAAGTAAAAAGACAGCATAAACTATTATTAAAATTATTTTAGAAAGCAGATACTTTTTAATCATGTGTAGATTTTCTATAGATTAGGAAGTGTAATGGGAATGTAATTTAAACTCTGTCTGTTTGTTCTTATTTTTTTGCAAAAAAACGCTCATGTAGCTTTTATACACAAGACTTATTAACTACTTCACCTAAGCTATAAAGTCTAAATAATCATCTGTATTTATAACTTCAAACGATGCGTCGGGATATGCTTTTTTCCAAGATGCAGGAACTTTTGCTTTCTTTCTAGGATTCCACTTAAATTCATAAGCATATAATGCTCCTCCCCTTTCTTCAACCCAATCAATTTCTTGTCGTGTGTGTGTTCTCCAAAAGAAATTTGTAGCTAAAACTTTTTTATATTCTTGATACTTTAACCTTTCTGATATTATATAGTTCTCCCATAATTCCCCTAAATCATTTCTAAACTTTAGCGTGTTAAAATTATTGATTAGAGCATTTCTTATTCCATTATCATAAAAATACCATTTGTTTTTCTTTGTTATTTCATTGTCTAAATTACGACTAAAACCCTCAACTTTATGAATTATGAAAACTTTTGACAATAAATCCAAATACCGATCTACGGTACCTTTATTCAATTGTAAATCATTTCCTATCCCTTCTATAGAGATTTCACTTCCCACTCTAAATGCCAACATTCTCAATAAAGAAACTATTTTATCTCTTTTTCGAATGCCTTCAAATGCTAGTATATCTTTTAATAAATAAGAATTAACTTGTTCTTTTAAATATAATGCTTTTTCTTCTCTTGATTCAATATGCTCTAACTCAGGATAACTTCCATAAATTAACCGTTGTTCTAAATTTGCTTTTGTTTCAATCAAGTTTTCAACCTGATCAAATTCCAATTGTGCTAAAGGATAAAGATGCAAAGTCATTTTCCTACCAACTAAAGGCTCTCCTAATTGATTATCTAAATCAAACACTGAAGAACCTGTAACCAATATTTTTAGTCCTTCAATTGAATCTACCATTAATTTTAGTTTTTTTCCAATTTCAGGTATTGCTTGAGCTTCGTCTATTACTAACATTTTTGCTTTTCCTAATAGGCGTTTATAATTCTGCACAGACCTTCGTTCCAAAAGAGAATGAGTATCTTCGTCTTCTCCATTTAAGACTAGAACTTTTTCTTCTGTCTTAGATAAAATATGTTTTATCAATTCTGTTTTTCCAACTCTTCTTGCCCCTAACAATACAACTACTTTATTCGGTTTTAGATATTGGTTTATTATGGGTTCTAATGAACGATTAATAAAATTCATAGGATTTACAATTTATATTCTTATCCAAAAATAACTGTTTTTATTTAAAAAACAACATTCTAATAACGGAATTCAATTAAATACCGTTGTTTTAGTGTCGGTATTTATTTAAATTCCGTCATTAGAGT
>WFNC01000562.1 GCA_015488785.1 Flavobacteriales bacterium
AACGTGACTGTTCCACCACTACTTTGGTAAGCCACTGAAAGTTTGGCATAAGAGTATGCTGTAAATATGGCTTTTTTGTTTGCTATTGTGTGTGGTGTGTATTCGTTTTAATTCTACTCTTCTTCTGAAACTGCTTCGTTAGCTAGTTTAAGAATACCTGCTTTATGAAGTAAATTATACCATTGATATACTTTTTTGATGTCCGAAGTTTGCACGCGCTCATCGTCATAATCAGCTAAAACTGCTCTCATATAATCTTGTAATTCGGCAACATTTGCTTTGTGGCTAATTGCTTCTCCTCCATTTTCTTTTTCGAAAATCGATTGAAAAACGTCAGACAACAATTCGTCACCTTCCATTGTATAAATGCTAATATCTTCTAATGCGCTTATTCTGTCGGTAGCAAATGCGGGCATTTTACGACCTGTTTCAATATTTTGTACAATTACACTGTTCTTGCTTTGTTTGACTACGGTATATAAACCTGGTTTTCCCGATATTGCAATAATTCCTGTTAATTTCATTTAATTCTTTTTATATGAATATCTGAACTAAAAATTTAGTGTCAGTTTTTTGTATTTTTGTTTCTTTCACAAACTTAATAAAAATTAGTCTCTATTCTTAATGTTTAATTACTATTTTTTTAACATCAGATTGGTTAATCGTGTATAACTTTATAAAATAAGTTCCATTTTTGATTTTGCTTAAATCCAGTCTTGTCGTATTAGAATGCTTCTTATTTTTTAATTCTATTAATTTTCCTTCTAAAGAATAAAGTTCTATCTTTTTAATTTCTTCATTTGCTTTTACCTCCAAATAGTTTGTTGCTGGGTTTGGATAAATGCTTACATTTTTGTTTTCTAATGCTAATATTCCTACACTTCCGTAATATAATGTGTCTGAATAATTTTCGCATCCATATTGATTGGTTACCACTACATTATAATCTCCATTTTGAGTAACAAGTAATGTACTATCCAATTCTCCAACTACTACACCTCCATTCAAGAACCATTGAATTTGATTGTTGGAAATAGCCGTGGCATTTATGAATTCAAAATCGGTTGTAAGAATTGGTTCTTCGGGTATTGGATTCATAATTGATTCAAAGAATAAGGTGTCGCTTTGGCATCCTAAAGTATCTATTGTTAGTACAAAATTTTGATTGCTTTGTGATGCATAAATAAAGTTTAACGTATCCGAATCGTTCCAATTGTAAAATTCTACGGTATTGGATAGCGAAATTAAACTACTGTCGTTTTCACAAAAAGAAAGATTTCCTACCAATTGGTTTTGATAATTATAATTTAGAAGTGTATTGAATCCGTCAAGTTTTCCGTATCCAAAATGATTGTTGGGTAATGTTCCTGTAAAGTTATCTGCGTAAGCGTTGTTGGTAATTGCTGCTTTAAATTCTAATGCGGTCATTTTATTGCATTTTTCTAACAATAATGCTCCAACGCCTGCAACGATTGGACTTGCCATTGATGTTCCGCCATTTCTTCTGTGCATTCCTCCGATTGCTAATGTTGAATCTAATGTTGCATTATTTAGGTAATAATTAATAATATGAAAAGGAATAGCTGAATTTACTCCATGACCAGAAGCGGCTATTTCTGGTTTTAAGCGATTGTCTCTTGTTGGTCCTTTACTCGACGAAGCTACAATTTGACCTCTGACACCTCCATTCGATGTCCAAGTTGTATCTAAATTAACATATCCGCTATCGTTCCAATAATTTCCTACTGTAATTACGTATGGAGAACATTGAAAAGAACTCACAATTGTTTTTAAACTATCGGGCATGACATATTTGTTGTTTTCTGAAAAATTGAGAATCGAAGTTGTATCACTTACCATGTTTGAAATTCCTAAGATAGATGAGCTCCAACAATCAAAACTTCCTGTTCCTACGGTTTCAAATCTAAAATTGTACTGACTAGAATCTGGGTTTGGTAAATAAACTTGTAGTAAGTATTGCCCGTCTCTTTCTTCTGACCAATATTGAACGGTTGCTAATTCTTGCTGACTTGAATTCCAAATGGTATCGTAATTTACTCCTCCTAAATTTGTATTTATATTAAAATAATTTCCTTTTCCTCGGTTTTCAAAACTCGGAGAAATTTTATCGGCACCAACTGTAAAAAGTACATTATTAAAGTCGGAAGTATCAGCCCAAATTTCAAAAAAAGTTGCATTACCAAATGATGATGAAGGATTGTTCTGAAACCAAGTAAAAGTAGTATCGTTTGTAACTTCGGTGTGCAAATGATACTTTCCCCATTCACCAGAATTACCAGCTGAAGCGACCATCAAATGTCCTTTTTTAGAATTGATTAAACTATCGATATATAAAGTATAAGGATCTAATCCATCGTGGGAGCCTAAGTAAGTTCCTAGGCTTGCATTTATAACACAAGGTTTGTTTAATGAATCGGCTAGGTGGTATATATATTCAACCGCATCGGCAACTGTACTTAACCAATTAGCGACATTAAAATTACTTTCTACTACTATTAGATCTGCTTTAGGAGCTACACCTTTGTTAAGTCCGTTGGCAAAAGCATTTCCACAAGCGGCTCCTGCAACTGTTGATCCGTGTCCGTAAATATCATTATTCGTACTCAGTTCTTGCATTATTTCGGTACTGTCCCAATCTTGACCGTATCCATATTGGGATGGAGTAAACTGATTGACAGGTTTGGTTTGATCCCAAATTGCCAAAATTCGAGTAGAACTATCGGTTGGATTTCTAAAATCGGGGTGTTTCCAATCTATTCCTGTATCTATGAAGCCCAAAATAATATCTTTTCCGCTATAACCAATATTTAGCGGAGCTTCTCCACTTTGAGCTGCATTAATTCGATTATTTACTCGCATGGTATCGTTATGCGAAGTTCCTTGGTAATTTCTAAAGTTTATTGCGGTTAATTCTGCTTGATTTAAAAAGGCTGTAATTTTATTTTTTGGAAGGCTAATGTATTTCCAATTGTTTACAGCTCCTTTCAGAATTCCATTGTTTTTAATCAGATTATTTTCAATTTTAGTTCCTTTTACAAAAAAACTAACTAATTCATTTGGATCTGTATTCATTTTTAGAAACTGTTGTAGCTGAAAACTTTGAGGTGCTGTTTTTTCCTTTTGAGCAAACAGAATTGTAACCGAAAAGAGATAAAGTATGAAGAGGGTTGCGATTTTCATAACAATAAAGGTATTGAAATAATAGAAAGAAACGCTAGATTTTAGATACTATTTTATTAGTTTTATTTACAAAACTCTACTTCAGCATACTAAACACATTCAATTTTAAACCTTTAAATTAAACGCTACAATGCATTAAATTCGTGTAACCAAATTTGATAGATTCTAAAATATTCTAACAAATGCAAGGCTTCTGTTTCATTGGTTATATTAGCAGAGCAAATGGTATCATATTTTTGGACTGTAATTAGTGCTAGCGAATCTCTCTGAAGCATTTCCTCTTTGTTTAGTAAAAAATTAACGACCCATTCTTTCTTTCTATAAGCCAACAAATCGCTTATATCTGGCCCTGTGTTTTTATATTCCATTGTATGGCATTGAGCACATTTTACTTTAAACAGTTCTGCTCCCAACTTCATGATAGAATCATTAATGGGAGCTAACTCTAGTTTTTGTACGCTGCCAATTCCGTAAGGATTTTTAGATAATTTTAATTCATCTTCTTCAGATGTACAACTAAAAAATAGTACTGCTATAATAAAAAAAATACTTGATTTCATCTTTTCTTTATTTGTTATTCTTCTCTACAAGCTTTGTGTAGTAGCTATATGCTCAAACTTATTAAATCTTTTAATGCTTCAACAACGTCTATATCATCAGAAAGCGGTTCTGCTATCGCTACAAAACAAGATAAACGAATTGGCAATCCACTTTTGATAAGAATTGCCGCATCTACCAAAAGTCTTGTTGAAACGGTTTCTGCCAATCCTAGCTCTGTCAGGTTTCTGATTTTCCCTCCTAATTTTATTAATTTTTTAGCTATTGCTTCTTCTACTCCTGTTTCGTTGGTTAGAATTTCAATTTCTGTTTTGGCAACTGGATAGCTAAACGAAAAAGAGATAAAGCGTTGTCTTGTTGATGGTTTTAACTCTTTGAAGCCTTTTTGATAACCAGGATTATATGTTGCTATGAGCATAAATGAATCATCGGCTACTACGGTTTCTCCGGTTTTATCGATAAAGAGTGTTCTTCTATGATCGGTAAGAGAGTGTAGTGCAACTATGACATCGGGTCGAGCTTCTGCTACTTCATCTAGGTATAATAACGCTCCTTCTCTTACTGCTTTTGTCATTGGTCCATCTATCCAAACTGTTTCTGCTCCTTTGATAATGTAACGACCGATTAAATCAGTAGCTGAGGTTTCTTCGTGACAGGCTACTGTGTAAAGTTTCTTCCCCATTTTGTGAGCCATGTATTCTACAAATCGTGATTTCCCTGTTCCTGTTGGACCTTTTAGGAGTAGGGGTAATTTATTTTTGTAAATGTGATCAAAAATTTCTACTTCTTGTCCTGTTTCTTTGTAGTATGGTGTTTTCATTGTCTGTGCTTTTAAATGTTCTTTCTTATTCTCTGTTTTCTTAAAAAAGGGAAATGAGAGTGGGTATTTTTTATAATAATCTATTTTGCCGTTTTGTTAGTCAATCCCCCTTAATTCCCCACCGACAATTGGGAAGATTCTTTGTTTTTCTTTTGAGCTCTTTTGTTTTTAATCCCGTGGCTTTTGTAAAAAGGACTAAGTTTATGCGCTAATGTTTTTTTTATTTATGTCGGTTTTGCTTTAACATCTCTTTTTTTTATTTACTGATTGAAAAGAAATGAGTCAAGCTTCCTTAATCCTCCTCAGTTATAAGGAATCTTTATTGCTTGTTTTTTTTTTGCAAGAGGGATGGAAACGGCATCCTTTTTTGTTTTTTTTACAAAAAAGATATAGTGTACAGCCCGCCCCGACGATAGGAGGACTTGCTCAAATACTTATTTAGAATAATTCTAAACTTTTTACCTAAATTATAAAAAAGGCTGGAAATTATTAATACTCCAGCCTCTCTTTTTACTTAACTCAATTAATAATAATTAGGTAATTATTCTTTAATTAAAGCTTCATCGGTAGGTTGTCCGTATTGGAAAAAGTTATAGATATATAGTCCTATTCCAACTGAAAATACGGTTGCACTGATTATTAATACTAAAAAGTGAGATTGAATTTCGATTTGCGTTTCCATAAAATCTATTCCAATTATTCTTTCCATATATACTTGTGCTACACCTGCTGCTCCAAAAGCGGTTGTCATTCCTAGCATGCCTACGTTGCTAATCCAAAATGCATATCTTGTAATGTTTGTATCGTAAAATTTTCTACCTGTTAAATTTGGCATTGCATAAGCTATCATAGCGAAAACAATCATAGCATAAGCTCCCCAGAATGCCATGTGACCGTGCATTGCTGTTACCAATGTTCCGTGCGTATATAAATTTACACCTGGTAAAGTATGCGCAGCTCCTAAAACTCCAGCTCCAAAGAAAGATACGATTGCAGCTCCCAAAGTCCATTGTAATGCTGTTTTATTTGGATGTTTCTTTTCTCCTTTTCGGTACATATTGATTGCGAATAAAGCCATTGCTAAGAATGCGAATGGTTCTAATGCTGAGAATATTCCTCCAATCCATAACCAGTAAGAAGGTACTCCGATGTAATAGAAGTGATGTCCTGTTCCTAAAATCCCTGATAAGAATGTTAATCCAACAATAACATAAAGCCATTTTTCGATTACTTCTCTATCTACTCCTGTAATTTTAATTAATAAGAATGCTAAAATACCACCCATAATTAATTCCCAAACTCCTTCTACCCAAAGGTGAACTACGTACCATCTGTAAAAAGAATCTAATGTATGGTTGTCGAACCAAACCATTCCTGGTAAATATAATAACGCCATAAACAATAATCCCATAGTTAAAACCATAGCTGTGGTAGTTTGTCTTTTCCCTTTAAATAAGGTCATTAGAATATTGAACATGAAAGCCAAGACATCTACTACGACTAGAAAATCTAGTGGGCGTGGAATTTCTAGAAATTTACGTCCTTCCCACCAGTTAAAGTGAAAACCTCCAATAGCTATAACTCCAACGATTAAGAATGCGACCAGCTGGACAATCGCCAACTTTGGTGAATACAGTTCTGTTTGTGCTTCTTCAGGTATAATATAATATGCTGCTCCCATAAATCCTAGAATTAACCAAACAACCAATAGATTGGTATGTGTTGCTCTTGCTGTATTAAAAGGAATATAATCGTGTAATCCGTCCATTCCCATGTGGGCAAATCCCATTATAAAACCATAAATGATTTGTAATGAGAATAACATTAATGCTGAAAGGAAGAACCAATAAGCAATTTTTTGTGTTTTAAATTTCATAATAATTTTATTTTAAAAATCAAATTGTATAATAAATTTGTATCTATTTTATTCTAATTCTGTATCAACTTTTTCTACTTTATAAGCTGGTTTTGCGGGAAAACCATTTGTTTCTATTTCGCCAATCCAAGTAAAGAAAGCTACTAATTGATTCGCTTCTTCTTCAGAAAAACCATAAGCGACCATTTTACGTCCACTTGTGTGTTCTCCCCAAGGTGTTTTTGACATTAAAGCTCCTTTGATATATCCTGCTCCTCTTCTTTCTACAACTCTCGTTAATTCTGGAGCATAATATGCACCTTCACCAAGTAATGTATGACATCCCATACAGTTGTTTTCATCCCAAATAATTCTACCTTTTAGCGCTTCTTCAGATAATTGATCGCCGTGTGTAATTTCATCTATTTGATTAACGGTCGTATCATACGACAGCGCTAAAAAAATAAGAGAAAATATTATTGTTCCTGCTAGGAAGAATAATTTTGCTTGACTTTTTGTTAACATAGTTTTTGTTTTTACTGTTTGTTTTTATTAACTATAAAAAGATACTTATATCTTCTATGACTAATCTGTGACAAAAATAAGCAGAACTATGTAATTATTAACTGACGAATATCAGTCTAAAATATGTTATTTGATTTGTTACTGCAATAATACTAGCATAGTATAAACAAATAGCTTGAATACAAATAATAAAGAAAAAGAATAGATAATTTAAAAGATACGAATAATGTTATACTAAACAGAATTGTAAAAACTGATTTACAAATAAATTAATTTTTTATAAAAACAAAGATTACATATCAGCCAACTGTTCTAGTGCAATAAAAGACATGAGTCCTACTCCAATTTCTAAAGCGTCTTCATCAATTGTTAATTTAGAATTGTGCAAACTTCCCCCTATATTTTTCTTTTTATTAGCTGTTCCTAATCGATAAAAACATGAGGGTATTTCATGAGAATAGTAAGCAAAATCTTCGGCTGTCATTCTCAAATCCAAGTCTATCACATTTTCTTTTCCTAAAAAATCAATCGCTGCTTTTTTTGCTACAGCTGTTGTCTTTTTATCGTTTGTTAAGACTGGATAACCTCTTCTAACTTCAAATTCACATATTGCTCCCATTCCTTCCGCAATTGATTCAGCCATTTTTATCATTTTAGAATGAGCTTCTAATCTCCATTGTTCATCAAATGTTCTAAATGTTCCTTTTACGGAGACAAAATCTGGAATAACATTGGTCGCTCCTTTTCCTACAATATCACCAAAAGATAATACGGTTGGAATATAAGGACTAGCTGATCGACTAACTATTTGCTGTAATGCGACAATAATATGAGAGGTGACTAAAATGGTATCAATAAAAGTATGCGGTAAAGCTGCATGTCCTCCTTTTCCGATAACTTTAAAATATATTTCATCTGCAGAAGCCATATAAATACCTGATCTAAATCCAACTTTCCCTGTTTCTAAATCAGGATAAACGTGTTGCCCTATAATTCTATCAACTTTTGGATTCTCTAAAACATTATTTTCTATCATTAATTTAGCCCCACCAGGTAATTCTTCTTCTCCAGGCTGAAATAAAAATTTAATAGAGCCATGAAACTTTGTTTTAAGTTCATTTAATACAATTAAAGTTCCTAATAAAGAAGCTGCATGAACGTCATGTCCACAAGCATGCATAACTCCCTCATTTACAGAACTAAAACTTAAACCTGTATTTTCACTTATGGGTAAAGCATCTAAGTCAGCTCTCAAAGCAATCACTTTACTAGATTGAGAATCTAAACCATTAATAACTCCAACAATACCTGTATTTACAATACCTGTTTCATGGGATATATTAAATTCTGTTAAGATATTAGATATATATTTCGAAGTATTAAACTCTTTAAATGATAATTCAGGATTTTGGTGTAAATGCCTTCTAATCTCTATAATTCTATCTCTATATTTATCTGTTAAAACTTTTATCGCTTCTTTCATTATTCAAAGTTATTAAATTCTACTAATAAAAAAAGCCACTTCTTAAAAATAAGAAATGGCTTTAATAATTATATCTTAAGCTAATTATTAGGCATCAATATTAGCATAAATTGCATTTTTCTCAATAAATTCTCTTCTTGGAGGTACTTCATCTCCCATTAGCATAGAAAAAATACGGTCAGATTCAGTAGCTGAAGTAATTGTAACTTGTCTCAAAGTTCTAAACTCTGGATTCATAGTCGTACTCCACAATTGTTCAGCATTCATTTCCCCAAGACCTTTATAACGTTGAATACCAACACTTTTTTCATCTCCCGATCCTTTAAGGTCATTAACCAAAACATCTCTTTCTTCTTCATTCCATGCATAACCAGATTTTTTTCCTTTTTTAACTAAATATAAAGGAGGTGTAGCAATATAAATATAACCCATTTCTATCAATTCTTTCATATAACGGAAAAAGAAAGTCAAAATTAAGGTTTGAATGTGCGAACCATCAACATCGGCATCACACATAATAATAACTTTATGGTATCTAAGTTTTTCTAAATTTAAAGCTTTTGAATCTTCTTCTGTTCCAATACGAACTCCCAATGCAGTGTAAATATTTTTAATCTCTTCATTTTCAAATATTTTATGTTGCATTGCTTTTTCAACATTCAAAATTTTACCTCTCAAAGGCATAATTGCTTGAAAATGTCTATCTCTACCTTGTTTTGCTGTTCCACCTGCCGAATCTCCCTCGACAAGGTAAACTTCACTAATCGAAGCATCTTTGGAAGCACAATCAGAAAGTTTTCCAGGTAAGCCCATCCCCCCCATTGGGTTTTTACGCTGTACCATTTCTCTCGCTTTTCGAGCAGCATGTCTTGCTTGAGCAGCTAAAATAACTTTTTGAACAATTGCTTTAGCATCATTAGGATTTTCTTCCAAATATGACTGCAACATTTCTCCAACTGCTTGACTAACAGCAGAAGTTACATTTCTGTTTCCTAACTTAGTTTTAGTTTGCCCTTCAAATTGAGGCTCTCCAACTTTGACTGAAATTATAGCAGTTAAACCTTCTCTAAAATCATCACCAGCGATATCAAATTTTAATTTACTTAGTAAACCAGATTCTTCAGCGTATTTTTTTAGCGTATGAGTTAAACCTCTTCTAAACCCAGATAAATGTGTTCCTCCTTCATGCGTATTAATATTGTTTACATAAGAATGAATGTTCTCTGAATAAGAATTATTATAAACCATTGCCACTTCAACAGGAACACCATTCTTTTCCCCCTCCATGCTAATAACTTTAGATATTAAACGCTCACGAGTTCCATCTAAATATTCAACGAATTCAGGTAATCCAATTGTCGAATGGAACGTTTCATTTTTAAAATTACCTTCTTCATCCTTAGTTCTTTCATCAACTAAAACAATTGTAATACCTTTATTCAAATAAGCCAACTCACGCATTCTACTAGCAATCGTTTCATAGCTATATTCTAAAGTATCAAATATTTCTGGATCTGGAAAAAACTCAACAACAGTCCCTGTCCAATCAGTTTCTCCAATTTGTTTAACATCGTATTTTTTCTTTCCTTGAGAATACTCTTGTTCCCAGATTTTACCTTCTTTATGTACTGTAGCTTTTAACTTAATAGACAAAGCATTTACACAAGAAACTCCAACTCCATGAAGTCCTCCAGAAACCTTGTATGAATCTTTATCGAATTTTCCACCTGCACCAATCTTAGTCATTACAACTTCAAGTGCAGAAACGCCTTCTTTCTTATGCATTCCAATAGGAATACCACGTCCATTATCACGAACTCTAATTCCTTCACCTTCAAGCATTGTAATGTAAATAGTATCACAAAATCCACCCATGGCTTCATCTATAGAATTATCTACAACCTCATAAACTAGGTGATGTAATCCTCTTACGCCTACATCTCCAATATACATCGATGGACGCATTCGTACATGCTCCATTCCTTCCAATGCTTGAATACTATCTGCTGAGTATTCTGAACTCTTTTTTTCTTCACTCATATTTGTGCTAAATATTTGTATATTTGACTAAGTAACAAAGATAATAAATTCAAGCTTACCAAATTACATAGAATCTCACAAATTAGAATAGTTATGAACAAAAAAAAGGAGTACATTATACAATGTACTCCTTTTCTAATAATCAAAATAGATTAATGTTTTAAAATAAACGCTGCTAAAGAATTTAATTCTTCTTCTGGCATGACTTTAGTCATCGCTAAATTAGCTTGCATCACAGCAAACTGAGCAGGATCAATAATAGCATCACTTTCTTCTTTTAAGAAAGAAACTATTCCATTTCCATTATCAGCATATCCAGTTGCAATATCATGCAAACTTGGTCCTACAACTTTTTTATCAGGTGCGTGACAAGCTACACATCCTTTTCCTGTGAACAAAGCTTCACCAGCTTCTGCATCTCCAGAAAAAGAAGCTGCAACTTCTTCTACTTTTTCTTCAATTTTCGTTTCAACTTTTTCAACATGTTCTTTTACTTCATGTTTAACTTCTTTTGCGTGGTCTTTTACATGTTCTGTAGCTTTCTTAGTTTCTTCAGCCCCACAAGACATCATAAATAAAACACTCGCTAAAAATATTACTTTTTTCATTTTCTATAATTTTTTTCAAAGATAATTAAAATAAATGACAATTAAATGACAAATTAAAAACTTTTAAAAAAAAAGGGCAAAAAAAAAGCCTTTACTAATCACTTAGTAAAGGCTTTTAAAAACCGGCAACGACATACTCTCCCAGATATTACTCTAGTACCATCTGCGCAAATGGGCTTAACTTCTCTGTTCGGAATGGGAAGAGGTGGACTCCATTGCAATAGTCACCGAAAACTTTAAATATCATAACATATTGAAAAAATAGAAACACTATAACTAAAAACATAATCAGTTGCTATGTTTATCAGATTCGATTTGAGATAAACTGCTCTTAAGTAAAGCTTACGGGTAATTAGTACTACTCGGCTTTGTCATTACTGACTTTACACCTGTAGCCTATCAACGTCATAGTCTTTAACGTCCCTTAAAAGATATCTCATCTTGAGAAGAGTTTCGTGCTTAGATGCTTTCAGCGCTTATCTCAACCACACATAGCTACCCTGCAATGCAACTGGCGTCACAACAGGTACACCAGCGGTGTGTCCATCCCGGTCCTCTCGTACTAGGGACAGGTTCTCTCAAATATCTAACGCCCACAACAGATAGGGACCGAACTGTCTCGCGACGTTCTGAACCCAGCTCGCGTGCCACTTTAATGGGCGAACAGCCCAACCCTTGGGACCTTCTCCAGCCCCAGGATGTGACGAGCCGACATCGAGGTGCCAAACCACTCCGTCGATATGAGCTCTTGGGAGTGATCAGCCTGTTATCCCCGGCGTACCTTTTATCCTTTGAGCGATAGCCCTTCCATGCGGAACTACCGGATCACTATGCTCTACTTTCGTACCTGCTCGACTTGTCGGTCTCACAGTCAAGCGCCCTTGTGCCATTACACTCTACGTATGGTTACCAAGCATACTGAGGGCACCTTTAGAAGCCTCCGTTACTCTTTTGGAGGCGACCACCCCAGTCAAACTACCCACCACACGCTGTTCTCCGTTAGGAGTTAGGCATCGAATAATTAAAGGGTGGTATTTCAAGGTTGATTCCACTACGCCTAGCGACGCAGCTTCGCAATCTCCCACCTATCCTACACATTAATTATCCAATACCAACGTGAAGCTATAGTAAAGGTGCACGGGGTCTTTCCGTCCCGTTGCGGGTAAACGGCATCTTCACCGTTACTACAATTTCACCGAGCTCGTGGCCGAGACAGTACCCAGATCGTTACACCATTCGTGCAGGTCGGAACTTACCCGACAAGGAATTTCGCTACCTTAGGACCGTTATAGTTACGGCCGCCGTTTACTGGGGCTTCAATTCACACCTTCTCAGCAAGCTGATAAGCACTCCTCTTAACCTTCCAGCACCGGGCAGGTGTCAGGCCTTATACATCATCTTTCGATTTAGCAAAGCCATGTGTTTTTGATAAACAGTCGCCTGGGTCTATTTACTGCGGCCCTCCCGAAGGAGGGCGTCTCTTCTCCCGAAGTTACGAGACGATTTTGCCTAGTTCCTTAGCCACGAATCACTCGAGCACCTTAGTATTCTCTACTTGACTACCTGTGTCGGTTTGCGGTACGGGCAGCTGTAACCTGAAGCTTAGAAGTTTTTCTTGGGAGCCTGATTAGCGTATTTCCGTCACCTAATGGTTCAGTTATCACTCGACCTTTAGCAAAGAAGCGGATTTACCTACTCCCCTATACCTACAGTCTTAGACGTGCTATTCCGTCAGCACGCATACATTTCACTTCTCCGTCCCTCCATCGCAGTTACAGTTGGTACAGGAATATTAACCTGTTCTCCATCGACTACCCCGTTTGGGTTCGCCTTAGGTCCCGACTAACCCTCAGCTGATTAGCATGGCTGAGGAAACCTTAGTCTATTGGTGAGGGGGTTTCTCGCCCCCTTTATCGTTACTTATGCCTACATTTTCTTTTCTAAGCGCTCCAGCATACCTTGCCGGTACACCTTCGACGCCCTTAGAATGCTCCCCTACCACATTACGTTCTAAAACGTAAGTCCATAGCTTCGGTGATATACTTATGCCCGATTATTATCCATGCTCGATCGCTCGACTAGTGAGCTGTTACGCACTCTTTAAATGAATGGCTGCTTCCAAGCCAACATCCTAGCTGTCAATGCAATCGAACCTCGTTTGGTCAACTTAGTATATACTTGGGGACCTTAGCTGATGGTCTGGGTTCTTTCCCTCTCGGACATGGACCTTAGCACCCATGCCCTCACTGCCGTGTATATTTTATAGCATTCGGAGTTTGTCAGGGGTTGGTAGGCGGTGAAGCCCCCTAGCCCTATCAGTAGCTCTACCTCTATAAAACTCTACCACGACGCTGCACCTAAATGCATTTCGGGGAGTACGAGCTATTTCCCAGTTTGATTGGCCTTTCACCCCTACCCACAACTCATCCAAAGACTTTTCAACGTCAACTGGTTCGGTCCTCCATTCCGTGTTACCGGAACTTCAACCTGGTCATGGGTAGATCACAGGGTTTCGCGTCTACCGCACCTAACTATACGCCCTATTAAGACTTGCTTTCGCTTCGGCTACGTGACTTAATCACTTAACCTTGCTAGATACGAGTAACTCGTAGGCTCATTATGCAAAAGGCACGCCGTCACGGTATTAATCCGCTCCGACCGCTTGTAAGCGCATGGTTTCAGGTACTATTTCACTCCGTTGTTCACGGTTCTTTTCACCTTTCCCTCACGGTACTTGTTCACTATCGGTCTCTCAGTAGTATTTAGCCTTACCGGATGGGCCCGGCAGATTCAGACAGGATTACACGTGTCCCGCCCTACTCAGGATACTGCTAGATTGTTAAAACATTTCGTGTACGGGACTATCACCCTCTTTGGTCCTCCTTTCCTGAAAGATTCCACTATATTTTAACTTCTCATGTCGCAGTCCTACAACCCCAACATTGCCGAAACAATGTTGGTTTGGGCTGTTCCCCGTTCGCTCGCCGCTACTAGGGGAATCATTATTATTTTCTTTTCCTCCAGGTACTTAGATGTTTCAGTTCCCTGGGTTTGCTTCCCTTGCGGGATAATACATCTTCAATGTACTGGGTTGCCCCATTCGGAAATCTACGGGTATAACGGGTGTTTGCCCCTTACCGTAGCTTATCGCAGCTTATCACGTCCTTCATCGCCTCTGAGAGCCAAGGCATCCGCCATGCGCCCTTATTTGCTTTTAAATAAGTAACAATTTATCTCAAATCTTTATGATTCTGATTTTTATTGCTTTTGTACTTTATAACTTGCGTTACAAAGCCTGTTATATTTTTTGTTATTGTATTCTATTATTTTCAATATGTCAAAGAACTTATTTTCCGTTTCGGAAATGTGGAGAATATCGGAGTCGAACCGATGACCTCCTGCGTGCAAGGCAGGCGCTCTAGCCAGCTGAGCTAATCCCCCTTATAACTATGTAGTCCCTCGCAGATTTGAACTGCGGACCTCTACATTATCAGTGTAGCGCTCTAACCAACTGAGCTAAGGGACTAAATATATAATCTCTCGCGCTCTCATTAGCTGATACTACCTGAGATTATAAGGAATAAGTATGTGTATTAATGAAGTATAAAAAAATAAGACTAACTCAGTTTATCATTTCAGATAAACTTTTCTTTTGAAATCTCTAAAAAAGAGGTGTTCCAGCCGCACCTTCCGGTACGGCTACCTTGTTACGACTTAACACCAGTTACCAGTTTTACCCTAGGCGGATCCTTGCGGTTACCGACTTCAGGCACTCCCAGCTTCCATTGTTTGACGGGCGGTGTGTACAAGGCCCGGGAACGTATTCACCGCGTCATGGCTGATACGCGATTACTAGCGATTCCAGCTTCATAGAGTCGAGTTGCAGACTCCAATCCGAACTGAGATAAGTTTTCGAGATTCGCATCCTGTCACCAGGTAGCTGCCCTCTGTACTTACCATTGTAGCACGTGTGTGGCCCAGGGCGTAAGGGCCGTGATGACTTGACATCGTCCCCACCTTCCTCGCTGCTTGCGCAGGCAGTTTCTCTAGAGTCCCCGACATGACTCGCTGGTAACTAAAGATAGGGGTTGCGCTCGTTACGGGACTTAACCCAACACCTCACGGCACGAGCTGACGACAGCCATGCAGCACCTTGTAAATTGTCCGAAGAAAAAGTAGTTTCCTACCCTGTCAATATACATTTAAGCCCTGGTAAGGTTCCTCGCGTATCATCGAATTAAACCACATGCTCCACCGCTTGTGCGGGCCCCCGTCAATTCCTTTGAGTTTCAACCTTGCGATCGTACTCCCCAGGTGGATTACTTAACACTTTCGCTTTGCCACTGACTGTATATCGCCAATAGCTAGTAATCATCGTTTACGGCGTGGACTACCAGGGTATCTAATCCTGTTCGCTCCCCACGCTTTCGTCCATCAGCGTCAATTATGACTTAGTAAGCTGCCTTCGCTATCGGTGTTCTATGTCATATCTAAGCATTTCACCGCTACATGACATATTCCGCCTACTTCAAGCACATTCAAGAGTTCCAGTTTCAATGGCAGTTCTACAGTTGAGCTGTAGGATTTCACCACTGACTTAAAACCCCGCCTACGGACCCTTTAAACCCAATAAATCCGGATAACGCTTGGACCCTCCGTATTACCGCGGCTGCTGGCACGGAGTTAGCCGGTCCTTATTCGTAGAGTACCGTCAGTTATCTACTCGTAGATAAGTTTCTTCCTCTATAAAAGAAGTTTACAACCCATAGGGCAGTCATCCTTCACGCGGCATGGCTGGTTCAGACTTGCGTCCATTGACCAATATTCCTCACTGCTGCCTCCCGTAGGAGTCTGGTCCGTGTCTCAGTACCAGTGTGGGGGATCTTCCTCTCAGAACCCCTAGACATCGTCGCCATGGTGAGCCGTTACCTCGCCATCTAGCTAATGTCACGCATGCCCATCTCTAACCGATAAATCTTTAAGATTCAATCAATGCCGATTGAAAATGTTATAAGGTATTAATCCAAATTTCTCTGGGCTATCCCTTTGTTAGAGGTAGGTTGCATACGCGTTACGCACCCGTGCGCCACTCGTCATCTAGTGCAAGCACTAATGTTACCGTTCGACTTGCATGTGTTAAGCCTGCCGCTAGCGTTCATCCTGAGCCAGGATCAAACTCTCCATTGTAATTATAAGTTTAATCTGTTGTATTTCTCAAAGAATTTTTATTTGCTTTTACACTATAAATAGTATTTGCTGTTTTTTGCTAGTCTTATTTTTTTAACTATACTTCAATAATTCAAAGAACTTTTTGTTTTCTATTTTGTTGCTTTCCGAAATCGTTAT
The DNA here is from genome assembly GCA_015488785.1 of Flavobacteriales bacterium. Lineage (GTDB taxonomy): Bacteria > Bacteroidota > Bacteroidia > Flavobacteriales_D > Parvicellaceae > S010-51. Next base: position 16,437 of record WFNC01000562.1, read on the forward strand.
CTCGTTAAGCGGTTGCAAAGGTAATTAAAAAATTTACATTTGCAAGAAAAAAATAAACTTTTTTTCTTTTTGCTAAAATCAATAACTTAATATTTATTTTTAGCGAGTGCAAAGATAATTAAAATATCTTAACAAACAAGAAAAAGTTTTATTTAATTTCAAACTGCCTTTGTTAATTCGGAAATCGTTATTTCCTAAGGCGGAGGCAAAGATAGAACATATATTTTAATTGACAATGACTTATTTTAATAAAAAACAAAACTTTCTACTACCCTGCTTAACATCAATTACTTAGGAGTGAAAGTTTTTTTGTCTTTTTGCATCATAAAGGGAGAGTACACTACATTATCCTTCATTCTTAGTGTTTTCGATTTGATCTCAACTCTTAGAAAACATTAAATTTAAATCTAAAAACATTAAAAAAGTTTGTACTTAATGATAAACATCCAATTTAGGTAAAAT
>WFNC01000563.1 GCA_015488785.1 Flavobacteriales bacterium
ACAACCAGCCCAGCAAACATATAGTTGCCGTCAACTTGAAAATTAAAAATCTGTCCTGATGCATCTGAAGCTTTTAGAAAAACAGATAAAACGCCAATAATTACCATGAAAAAACCACCTAAAAGAATATTTCCTGAGAGCCCTTCTCTATACATTACAAAGATAAAAGAAAAGAAAACTAAAAGCGTTCCAGCATCGGGTTGCATTAGAATTAGACCGCCAGGAATTGCAAGGAGCATAAAAACGGTTAGTTTGGTTCGAAAGTCCTGCATCTTTACATTGATTTGACTCATGTAAAAGGAGACTGCCATTGCGGAGGCAAACTTTGCAAACTCGGAAGGTTGTAGTGAAAAACTACCCAACTTAAACCATGACCTAGCACCTTTTATTGGAGGCATAAGCAAGACGACAATGAGCATAAGCAATACAACGGCGTAGGTTATGTAAGATGTCTTTTTAATAAAATTAGCATCTAAAAGTAAAATTACACCACCAATAAGAGAGGTTACTAAAATCCAGAATAGTTGTTTTCCGTATGGTTGATTAAAAGCATATATTTCGGGAAAATCCTCACTGTAACTAGAAGAGTAAATAGTTAACAAGCCCATTATTACAAGTATATAATACATACTTATAAGAGGTAAGTCTATTTTTTTTAAGATGTTTATTTCTCTAGCCATTTAGTTTGTAAAATCTGAATGTTTGTTTAAAATTACAGCGTCTAAAATTCTCTGCGCTTTCTTTTTACCTCGTTCTGATAATTGTTCTTTTAAATATTTTTCAATCATAACACTTGCTATTGGGGCTGCCCATGTTCCTCCCCACGTTCCGTATTCTACGTAAACGGCTATGGCTATTTTAGGATTGTCTTTTGGTGCAAAAGCAATAAAAACAGAATGATCATTAAACGTTTTATTTTCTACAGTTCCTGTTTTTCCACAAACAGAAATACTATCAATTTGAGCTCTTCTTGCTGTTCCATTTAGTACAACTTGTTCCATTGCTTCTCTTACTGGAGTGAAATAACTAGAGTCAACAACGGTATAATGTTTTTGTTTGTAAATTTCTTTTTTGTCTCCATTAATACCAATTTTCTTTACTAAGTGAGGAGAGTAATAGTAGCCTTTGTTTGCTAATATTGCAGCTAAATTTGCCATTTGAAGTGGCGAAACACCAATCTCTCCTTCTCCTATACTGTTCGAATAAATTGTACTAAACGCCCATCTTCTTTTTCCGTAAATTTTATCATAAAAAGAGGTGTCGGGAATTCGACCTGTTTTTACTCCAGGTAAATCAGTTTCTAATTTTACACCTAACCCAAAACTTTGAACCGATTCTCTCCATTTTGTTAAACCAATCCTACTATCTGTAAATACAGAGTTTGATTCTCCTCTCAAAATTAATCTTTTGTAAACTTGGTAGAAATATGGGTTGCAAGAGTTTTTAATCGCTATTTTAACATTGGAAGGGTGTTCGTGATTGTGGCAACCAATTAATGATTTATTACAGGTGAAACCTGTATTTACATCAATCAACCCGTCTTGCATTGCAACTAATGCTTGTACTAATTTAAAAATGGAACCAGGTCTGTAATGTGAATTGTAAACACTTCTATTAATTAAGGGTTTTAGGGAGTCGTTTCTATTCATCTCACTCCAATTCTTAGAAAAGTCTCGTCCAACCATCCCTTTAGGAGAGTAGCTAGGAGCCGATACCATGGTTAATATTTCTCCAGTCGATGGCTCTATAGCTACAATACAGCCTTTTTTATTTTTCATCAATTCCTCTCCAAAAGTTTGTAAATCTAAATCGATTGTACTGTACAAGTCTTTTCCTTCTTTTGCATCTTTTGTTTCAATTTCTGTCTTTTTATTTCCTAATCGGTCTTTTAGGTATCCTAAAGATCCTCTTTCGCCTCTCAGCTCTTTTTCGTAAACTTTTTCTAACCCCGTAATGCCGATGTAATCGTCCATTATATAATAATGTTCTCCTTTCTCGCTCTGATCTTTTTCAAATTGTTTATCACTAATTTTACGAATATAGCCTAAAAGATGAGCGCCAACATCGTGAGGGTATCCTCGCTGTGTGTTTATTTTGGTTTCAAAGCCATCGTAATGATTGAGCTTAGTAACCATTCTGCCATAATCTTCACTCGGTACACCTTCTAAAAATAAAGAAGCTTTATAAGATGCGTAATTTCTAGCTTTTAAAAGTTTTTCATCAAACTCCTCTTTTGTTAAGGCTAAGGTTTTGCATAGCTCTAAAGTGTCTATTGTTCCAATCTCTCTTGGCGTAACCCATATATCATAGACTTGACTTGCGGTAACGAGCAATTCTCCGTTTCGATCATAAATCAATCCACGGGAGGGTTTTATTATTTTTTGACTGTGCGTTATATTATTGGCTCTTACAATCCATTTGTCATCCAATACTTGTATGTAAAGTAGTCGAACTAAAAAGATGACTCCTATAAAAAAGATTATTAGTATAATAACCCAACGTCTTCCTTGATTTGGATCCATAATTTAATGCTTTTTTATCGTTAAAAATTGATACAAAAGTGATAATAATACGGCAAAAAATGCAGAAGCTATTGCCTTTAACAAAACATTGAGCACAGAGTCGATGATTAAAGATTCTAATGAAAAATAAGCTAAATGGTAAATAAAAAATGAAATCCCTGAAAAAATTAAGTATTTAGACAGTTTTAGTATAAATACTGAAGCCGATTTTTCTAAGTCTACTCCTTCTCGAGGCAAAACGAGCCTTAAGAGTACTGGTTTCAGAAAAGCTAATAAGACCATAGAAAAAGTATTCATCCCTAAAGTATTGTGAAAGGAATCTAGAATAAGTCCCATAAAAAAAGCTAATAACATCAACCTGTTTAACCTCCAACTAAGGGGGAGTAAGAATAAATAAGTTCCTATTATAATTGGATTTATAAATGTATTCAAGCTAAGGAAATCAATCTGATCAACGATTAAAACCTGGACTGCAATTAATCCTATAAAATTTAAAATATGTTTTATTGAATTATTCATTTATGATAGTAGAATCTATTAAATTTTTAAGTTCTAATTTTGCCAAATTATCAATTGTAAATACGCTATGAATATTGCCATAATCTTCTGCCAATTCTATAGTGATAATTTGAGTTCCTTTTCCTGGTTCGTCTGTTTTCTCTTTAACAAATCCAACTAACTCTCCTTCTGGGAAATAACTTTCTCCCCCTGTTGTAATAATTGTATCACCAATCTTGACATCTGTTGTTTTTGCAAATCCTTTTACTGTAGCTTCTCTATAACTGTTGTTTTTACCCCAACTTACAAAACCAAAAGTATTGGTTTTTTTGTGTCTTATAGGAACTTCAAATCGAGGGTGGATTATAGGAAGGATTGTTGAAAAATGATTTGAAGTAGCGACAATATACCCTAAAATACCGTTTGTTCCAATTACTCCCATATCTTTTGAAATCCCATTCTCAGTACCTTTGTTTATCGTAACATAATTATACTTTTTATTTCTAGTACTCTTGATAACCGTAGCACTTTGAAAAATATACTGTTGCATGTAAATTGTATCTTCTTTTCTCGAAAAGTAATTTCCGACTACAATTTTACTTCCTTTTAATTGATTTTGTAGCGTTGTGTTTTGCTTTTTCAATAAATCAATTTCTTCCTGTAAATAAAAATAACTTCTTATCTGATTGCTTGTTTCATAGATGTTTCCGATAATTCTATTAGAAGAATTTGCAAATTTTGAATGGTGATAAGGGTTAGTTTTAGAAAAAATAAAAAGCATACTTATACCCTGTAATATCAAAAAGATAAAAACTGAGCCGTATTTCTGAAAAAAAAGTAAAAAATTACGCATTTTAATTTCCCTTATTTTTCATACAAAAAGCTGTATCTAATGAGTACAGCTTTTTATACAAAATATATTTAGTAATACCCAATGGTAATGTGTTTTCGGATATGCAAGAAAAAACATTGCCGTTGAGTACATTTAATAGAGTATCTAAGTTAATGTCTTATTAAGAATTGATACTTGTCAATGTTTTTTAAAGCAATACCTGTACCTCTCGCAACAGCTCTCAAAGGGTCTTCTGCAATGTGGACAGGTAATTTCGTTTTTTCTGAAATTCTTTTATCTAATCCTCTTAACATCGAACCTCCACCTGCTAAATAGATTCCTGTTTTAAATATATCAGCAGAAAGTTCTGGAGGTGTCATTTCTAAAGCATTCATTATTGCTTCTTCTATTTTAGCAATAGATTTATCTAAGCAATGTGATATTTCTTTATAAGTAACATATATTTCTTTAGGAATACCAGTCATTAAATCTCGTCCCCTTACTGGATAGTCTTCTGGTGGATTCTCTAATTCTGGAATAGCAGAACCAACTTCAATTTTAATTTGTTCTGCTGTACGCTCTCCAATTAAAATATTATGTTGACGTCTCATATACTCTTCAATGTCTCCCGTAAAATCATCTCCTGCAACTCGAATAGATTTATCACAAACAATACCTCCCAGTGCGATAACTGCAATTTCTGATGTTCCTCCTCCTATGTCAATAATCATATTTCCCATAGGTTCTTCTACATCTACTCCAATTCCAATTGCGGCAGCCATTGGTTCATGAATTA
>WFNC01000564.1 GCA_015488785.1 Flavobacteriales bacterium
CTAAAAATTCTCCAACAATTTGAAAAACTTTATTTTTTGATTCAAAGAGGAGATTTTAGCGAAGTTGAAGCTAAGTACACTGAAGCTCTTATGAATTATAATCAAATCGCAACTTATATTGTACGAAATGATACGTGCAAAGGCACAATTGTAAATGTAAGAAATAATGGTTTGCTTGAACTTGAAATTAATAAATCAATAGAATATTTTCAGTTCAAAGAAATTTCTTTTGTATTGTAATGCCTAGGTGCGTTTTGTCCTTATTTAGACTTTTTTTTTAGATGAAAACGTACCTACTAACCGACATTCCCCACCCCTAATTCATTTTTGACTTTTTGAAGAAAAACGACCAAATATTGATGTCGTTTTCCCTTGTTTTGTAGTTTCAATTAGAAAATCACTTTTCATCCTTTAATTTTATCTGATTTTTAACAAAAAAATGTAAGAAAATATACTTTTGAAAACAGGGTGGGGAAGGTAAGGTCTAAATCAAACGAGTAATAATAGTTTGCTATTCTTTCATACGTTTTTAATCTAATCGTATCTTCTGTCTCCTCATTATTAACGATACTCAGCAAGCTATCTAATTCTTGAGCTACGACCTTATTCACAAAGAATAAAACCATTAGAACAATCCAACACTTTACTAAAATAACTTTCATACTCGGAAATTAAGCAAAAAAAAAGGCTTACCAAAATAAATTGATAAGCCTTTTAATAAAATAGCAATTTCTAAAAATTAACTTTCATGTCCCATTTGAATAATCGGTAAATTACCAGCTTGAATCTATAAAGTAAATAGTACATAATTGGGACAACTACCAAGGTTAAGAATGTTGAAAATGTTAATCCGTAAATAACCGTCCAACTCATTGGGCCAAAGAAGATAGCGTTGTCTCCTCCAAAGAATATTTGAGCATCTAAATCAGTATAAAAAGAAAAGAAATTAATATTCAATCCTACTGCCATTGGTATTAACCCCAAAATAGTTGTAATAGCGGTTAACAATACTGGTCTAAGTCTTGTTTTCCCTCCTTGAATTATTGCATCTACGATTTCTACATTCGACAGCATATCCGTTTCTTTTAGTCCGAGTTCATTTCGCTTACGCCCAATCAATAAATTGGTGTAATCTACGAGTACTATTGCATTGTTTACCACAATTCCTGCTAAAGATATTATTCCTATCATCGTCATCATGACTACAAAATCATCTCTTGTAATAAATATCCCCATAAACACACCGACTAAACTCAACACTACTGAAAACAGTATAATAATTGGTGTAGAAAACGAATTGAATTGCATTACAATAATTAGTAAAATTAAGAATACAGCGACTAATAATGCTTTACTCAAAAAGGCCATTTCTTTGGCTTGTTCTACTAACTGACCTGTAAACTCATACTCCAAACCTGCGTCTTTAAATTGTTTTCCAGCTTCTGTTAAATCAAACTCTTTCATTTGACTTTTTAGAATCTCGACAACTTCACCAGGGTTAGCTCCTTGTTCTACATCTGAAAATACAGTTACTACGTTTTCTAAGTCTAAACGCTTAATTGAACTATTAGTATATTCTATTCTTACATCTTTAACTACAGAACGAACAGGAATATTTAATTTGACTCCTCTATTGTTCATAAACATAATTTTCTGATCCAGTAACGCGTCAATATCTCCCCTAAATTGATTTCCTAATCGTAAGTTGATGTCATAAGATTCATCATCGTTAGGCTTGTTATAAGTTGCGATATCTTTTCCAAACAAAGCGGTTCGAATAGTCGAAGCTATTTGACCTGTTGACATTCCGTTTCGCCTTAAAAACTCTCTATCTAAATCAATTTTAATTTCGGCTTTATTTAAAACTACGCTACTCGTCAATTTCTGAATTCCTTTAGTATGTTTCTTGTCCAAAAACACTCTAACTTTTTCTGCAGCAAGAACTAAATCTTTATAATTTTCAGAACCTGAAATTTCAATATTTACAGGTGGTTCTTGTGGTGGTCCATTACTCTCTTTACCCACTGTAATTTTTACGTCGGCATAAGACCAGTTTTTTAATTCTTTTTGAATTTTTTCCATCACCGTAGAAGTATTTGCTCCTTTACGATGAGAAAACTCACAGAAAGAAACCGAAATACGAGCTTTATGCGGTGTTTCTCCAAACGAAGGTCCCTCCATAGGATCGGCAGTTCCTTTTCCTACTTGCTCTATTATCGACTCTACAAAACGTATGGTATCGTAACTTACTTTTCCTTTTTCATCTTCTACTTTTTGTAAATCATAAATGTCTGAATAAGCTGTTTCTTCTCCATTTACTTCAATCTTATTTTCTGCCAATACATTTTCTATTATTTGCTTGACTTCCAAAGTTGTTTGATTCGTCACACGAATTTCTGTTCCTGCTGGATGTTCCACAAAAATATTTAAATAATTAGGCTGATTGTCTGGAAAAAACAAAACCTTTGGAGGAAATGCCCCAACCAAAAAGAAAGATAAAAATAACATTCCAAAAGTTCCTAAGAAAATCCAAATCGGACGTTTTCCTTTCATTACCCCTTTCAATAATTTTCGATATCCGTTTTCTAAAAATGGTAAAACTCCTCCCTGAAACTTGTTGGATAAAGGAATTAATACAAAAGCATTTAATGAAGTAAATAAAGCTATTGTCATAAAAATATTACCCCACAACAAGTTTGAAACAGCGTAGAATGCAACTGCTATAACTAAAGCAATTAACGAAATTATACTTGCTCTTTTTAAATTAGGAACTGCTTGTTCCACTTTCATTAAAACAGCAGTAAGAACAGGATTTATAACCAATGCTACAAACAACGAAGATCCCAAAACAATCATTAACGTAATTGGTAAATACTTCATAAACTCTCCCATAATTCCTGGCCATAAAGCCAAGGGGATAAATGCAGCTAAAGTTGTTGCTGTAGATGCTATAATTGGTAATGCGACTTCTCCTACTCCTTTTTTGGCAGCTTCAAAACTGTCAAGTCCTTCTTCATCCATTAAACGATAAATGTTTTCTACCACTACAATTCCATTATCTACTAACATTCCCAAGGCTAAAACCAATGAGAAAAGTACCATAATATTTAACGTTACTCCTGCCATGTGTAAGAAAGCAAAAGACATAAACATCGAAAACGGAATTGCTACCCCTACAAAAAGAGCGTTTCTTAAACCTAAGAAAAACAACAATACTCCAACAACTAATAAAACTCCAAAAATAATTGAATTTTCAAGATTACTTACCTGCGAACGAATTTTGTTCGACTGATCGTTGGTCAATGTTATTGTAATTGTTTTTTTAGGAATCTCTTTTCCATACGCTTCATTTACAATTCTTTTGACTCCATCTATGGCGTTTATAATGTTTGCGCCTCCTCTCTTTTTCACATCTATCATGACCACAGGATTACCTCCTTGACGAGCATAACTAACGGTATCAACATCACCAAAAGAAACGTCGGCTACTTCGTACAATCTTACATCGTTAAATCCTTCATGTTTTACCACTAAATTCCTTAGTTCTTCTTCCGATTTAAACTTCCCATCTATGATTACAAAATGATCTATTCCATCTACTTTAAGATTTCCAGCTCCAATTGCCAAGTGGTCATTCTTAATCGCTTGTTCAATATCTCTAAAATTGACTTGTTTAGCCTCTGCATCGTACTTTCTAATTTCTACTTTTAATTTTTGTTCTTGAACACCTCTTATATCTGCTTTGTTTATTTCTGGTAATCCTTCGATTTTATCTTTCAAAAACTCTGCTTTTTCTTTTAAGAATTGAACAGGATAGTTTCCCGAAATATTGATATTCAAAATTGGCATTTCATTCATGTCCATTTTCGCAACAGTAGGATTTATAGGCAAATCTTGTGCAAAATCTTTATCTGCTCTAGCATCGGAAAGGGCATCTTCTACCAACTTTTTGGCTTCATCGGCTGGTACCGAAAAATCAAATTTAATTTTTATGATTCCAAAATCTTGAATTGCCGTCGCTTCTATTTTATCAATCCCTTTTATGGTATTCAATTCCTTTTCTAAAGGTTTTATAATTTTATCTTGAATAATGTCTGGCGAATTACCAGGGTAAGGCACATTGACATATATTTCGGGGATTTGAACCTCAGGAAAACTTTCTCGAGCCATATTGAAATAAGAAGAAACTCCCCCGATTAAAATAATAGCTATAATTAAGTAAACCGTTTTTCGATTGTTTACCGATAATGTAGAAAGCGCAAACTCTTTTATACTACTGATTTTATTTTTATTCATTGTATATATTTTTTTCGTAAAACGTCCTACTTCGAACATCTTGCGCATAACCTAATACGCAAGACGCTCGACGAAAAACGCAAGACGCTATTAATCAACTACCGCTACTTCGTCTCCATCTACTAATTTCCGAGCACCTTTATTTATCACTTGATCCCCATCGGATAAACCATTTAGAACCTCTGTTTTTCCTTTGTAACTTTGTCCCAATTTTACTTTAGTTTGTTTGACTTTTCCATCCGATTTTAAAACATAGACATAAGAATCTTGCTTTGAATCTTTAAGAATTACACTTGAAGGAACGATGATAGCTTTTGTATTTTGATAATCCCTTACATTCATAACTGCCATAAGGTTAGGTATCATATTTTTTTGAGCTTTTGGAATCGAAACTTCCATTGTAACTGTCCTATTAACAGGGTTTACAAATTGTCCAATTCTTTTTATTGGCAAGCTATTTAATTGAACATCCAATGCTGGAAAAAACACATTCACCAAACTTTTATCATTTAACTTTTTTAAATAAGACTCAGAAATAGAAGCGGTAATGTTCATTTTATTCAAATCAATTAATTGAATAATAGGAGTAGAAGGTCCTGCCATTTGACCTACAACTGGAAACACTTGTTCAACATACCCACTGAAAGGCGCTTTTAAAACAAACTTTCCTTTTTGCGTTTTAAGTGTACTCAACGTTTTTTGCAATGCTTTATATTGTCCTTCGGCTTGTTTAAAATTAATTTCTGTACCAACCCCTTGATCCATCAAAGATTGTTGCTTTTCAAACATATATTTTGCTAAGCTCAATTGTTCCTCTAGCTCTTTTATATTAGAAGCGATGACTTTAGAATCAAAAGATGCAATAGTTTGTCCCTTAGAAACATATTGACCTTCTTTTACCGACAAGGTTTTAATCACCCCTCCAGCCTCAGGAACGACCATTACATTTTTAACCGCTTCAATTGCTCCTTGAATTTCAAAGAAATGATTAAACGTATCTGTTTTTAAACTCACGACAGAAACCCTTGGCAAGTAAATCTCATCTAAGTTTGTTGTATCTAATTCAGCAATTTTTATTACTAACTCTTCTAATTTACTTTGCTTAGACTTAATTTCGGATTCTAAAGTTGATTGTTCTGCTTTAAGTTGATCTAAGTCGGAAGATTCACAGCTTATTAACGATGCTATTGCTAAAGTTAAGAAAGCTAATTTATACTTGTTACTCATTTAGTTAAATTTATTTAATAGGTTATCAATCGCTAATTTTGCTTTTATTAATTCAAAACTAGAACTTGTTAATTCTGTTTGTGTTTGTAATAATTGATTTTGAACTTGTGTTAGTTCCATACTAGAAACCACTCCTTCTTTATATTTTATTTCGGTATTGGACAATATTTTCTTAGCAACATCAACTGCAATCAATTGTGTTTCATAAGTAGCTTTAGCATTAGAATAACTTGCCTTAGCTTGGATCATCTGCATTTTTAAACCTTCGCTCAACTGATCTATTGTATTTTGCGTTTTTTTCATTTCTAATTTCGCTTGACCTACTTGGGACATTCGTTTACCACTACTAAAAATTGGGACATTCAACGTCAATCCCCAAACAGTTGTCGGATACCATTTTTTATCCCCATTAAACAAGTCAAAGTCATTTCGAAGTGCATTTTGTTGATGCGAAAAGAAAGCCGCTAAAGAAGGTAAATAATTGGCTTTTGTATTTTTATAACTCAATTCATTTAAGATTAATTGAGTGTTCAATAATTGGTAATCGATATTATTTGAAACCGAAAATTTATCTTCACTATTATTAACGGCATTAGCAATAATACTTTCAAAGGTTTCTGACAATTCAAGCGTAGAACTTAAATCCATTCCCATTTGCATTTTAAGAAAAGATTTAGAAACCTCAAGTTGAGAATTAACTTTAGAAATTGCACTTCCGACTTTTAACACCGAAAGTTGTAATTGATATTCATGTATAGATTCGATGACTTTATTCTCAACTAAAATTTTTGTTATTTGATGTAAATCTTGAACTTTTTTCAGCGTAGAATCTAACGTAATTATGTTTTCTTTTAAAACCAATACGGTATAATAAGCTTCAGCTATATCTCGCTTAATTTCTTGTTTGGATTTATCTTGAAGTTGCTGACTCAAACCGGTATAAGCTTTGGCGGCTTGCAAACCGACTAAATAATTTCCACTAAACAACAGTTGACTCACTTGTAAAGAAGCATTTGTATTGAACTTTGTCCCAAATTTAATTCCAACCAACTCTCCTTTTGGAGCCATTGGATTAAAAGCATTTGCGGGTAATACAGAAGTTGGAATATCAATAAAATTCTGAAACTTAACAGCCCCCGATATTTGTGGTAAACCTGCAGCGGTAGTTTCCCATACTTTTTTCTCTGCTATTTTCAAATCAATATCCGCATTCAACACTTTTTGATTGTGCTCTACGGCATAATCTTGTGCTTGTTTCAACGAAAATGATTGTTGCCCTACTCCTACTTTTGCAAGGAATAAAAAGGCGACCAAATAAAATTTATTCTTCATTTATATTAATTATTATCTTGTTTCTTATTAAAAATATCTAATCCTTTAGGTGTTAAAATTCCATGTAAATGATAATCCATCATTTCTTTATGAACCATAGCGAAAGAATATTCGGTAGGCGAAAATATTTCAGGATTAAAAATAGCATCAAACCGAGCGACATAAAGTTTAGCCAAAATCACAGAATTTAACTCCTGTCTAAAGACCCCTATTTGCTTGCCTCTTTCCATGTTATTTAAAACACTATCGTAAATATGAGTATCCTTGTGTTCTATAAAATACGCCCACGCTTCTGGATGATATTTTTGTATATCATACATCACCGAAGGGTGCAACGATTTTAAATGTTCCGCAGCAAATTCTGAGATTCTAAAAAGCTCATCTATTGGGTCAACATCTACACTCAATAATTCATCAAACTTACATTCACTGTTATCCAAATCTAATTTCATAGACTTACAAACCAAATCATTCTTATCGGATACAAATTTATACAGCGTTTTCTTCGAAATTTTTAAAGATTTTGCTATATCGTCCATTGTCATACTCTTAATACCGTAAGTTTTAAATAAAATACCGGCATCTAAATAGAGTTGTTTTTCTTTTTCTGTCATAAAACAAATTTTACAAATGCAAAGATAAAAACATTTTTAACATAGGAAACGTTTTTTGTTTATTTTGTTTCCTATTAATAATAAACCTAATAAAAACCAATCACTTAACTCTATTTAAAAATTCAACAAACACTAAAAATTCAACTTTAACAGTCAACATTCAGAATAAATAGAATGTACTTTACTTTTAAAAGACGCTTATTATTCTTATCTTCGCAAAACAAATAGCTTTACGGTTTTTGAGGAATTTCTTTTTCTCAACTAACCAATAAAACGAACTGCACCGAGCATAAAAAGCACTAAAAGACATGAGCAATAACACAGACAAAATCGAATTTGAAGCATTTAAAAAGGAAGTTATAGAAGACTATACTTTAGCTTGTATTAGTAGAGAAACATCACTACTTGGACGTAAGGAAGTTCTTACAGGAAAAGCAAAATTTGGTATTTTTGGAGATGGAAAAGAAGTCGCTCAACTAGCGATGGCTAAACAATTCAAAAATGGTGATTTTAGATCTGGATATTACAGAGATCAAACTTTTATGATGGCAATTGGAGCCATTAATGTGCAACAATATTTTGCAGGATTGTATGGGCACACCAATTTAGAATTAGAACCTATTTCTGGAGGAAGACAAATGGGAGGGCACTTTGCAACTCGTAGTTTGGACGAAAACGGAGATTGGAAAAATCTAATGGAACAAAAAAATTCGAGTGCCGACATCTCCCCTACTGCAGGGCAAATGCCTCGCCTTTTAGGATTAGCTTTAGCCTCTAAAATGTACAGAGAAAATCCACAACTTAAAGAATTTACAGGATTTTCTAACAAAGGAAACGAAGTCGCTTTTGGAACAATTGGAGATGCCAGTACATCAGAAGGTTTGTTTTGGGAAACGATGAACGCTGCAGGCGTGTTGGAAGTTCCGATGGCAATGTCTGTTTGGGACGACGGTTGGGGAATTTCAGTTGCTCGAAAGTATCAAACAACTAAAGATAGTATTTCAGATGCACTTGCTGGATTTAAGAAAACAAAAGATTCTAATGGATTTAATATTTACAAAGTCAAAGGTTGGAACTATCCAGAGTTGGTAAAAACTTATGCCGAAGCAATTGAAAAATGTAGAAAAGATCATACACCTACACTTATACATGTTGTAGAAGTTACTCAACCACAAGGGCATTCTACGTCTGGTTCGCATGAGAGATACAAAACAAAAGAACAATTGGCTTGGGCAGAAGAGTTCGATTGTATTGCACAAATGGCGAAATGGATGTTGAGCAACGATAATTTTTCGGGACAAGCAATTGCCAGTCAAGAAGAATTAGACAACATCAGAAAAGAAGCTAAAAAAGAAGTTCGAAAACAACAAAAACAAGCTTGGGCTGATTTCTTAGGAGAACTTAAAGAAACAAAAACTACAGCTGTTCAATTAATTACTAATTTAGCTGCAGAAAGCCAACAAAAAGTTTTTATTGATAAAATTAACAACGATTTATCCAGTGCATTGGATCCTAATAAAAAAGAAATCTTAGGATTTGCAAAAAAAGCATTAAGATTAACTAGAGTAGAAAGTTCAACTGCTAAAACAAGCTTGGTAAATTGGTTAAAAAACATTCATGAGGACGCTAACGATAAGTTTAGCTCAAACCTCTTCTCTACTTCAAAAGAC
>WFNC01000565.1 GCA_015488785.1 Flavobacteriales bacterium
CAATTACAATTATAGAGCCTACTGCATTGTCTTTTGACGTAGCAACTTCAGATGCAACTTGTAATATGAATGATGGGAGTGCTTCTGTAACTGTAACAGGAGGAACCTTAACCAATCCTGATTATTCTTATGATTGGACAACTGGAGGAGTTTCTATTTCAAATACAAATTCAATAAATACAGTAGGGGCTGGAATTTACTTATTAACGGTTACCGATGATAATGGATGTACAAAAGATTCACTTATTAATATCAATAATATCAATGCGCCAGTTATTACTTTTGACAGTTTACATCATCCACTTTGTAATGGAGATAATAATGGAGACATTTATGTTGATGTAGCAGGAGGAGTTGCTCCTTATCTTTTTGTTTGGAATCCAAATGCAGTTTCTCAAACAGAAGATTTATTAGGTGTGTATAGTGGAAATTATCTATTAACAGTTACCGATGTAAATGGTTGTATTACGACTTTTGATACAACACTTGTAAACCCGACACAAATTACAATTAATACAACCGTAACTGATGCTACATGTGGCGATTGTAACGGAGATGCAACTGTTTCAGCAATTGGAGGAGTAGGTAGTTTAAGTTATATTTGGTCAAACAATAGTACTACAGCAACGGTAAATAATATGTGCGCAGGAATATACCCTGTACAAGTTACCGATGATAATGGATGTTTAGAAACATCAACAGTTATAGTGAACAATACAGGAGGCCCAACATCAGAAAATACATTGATTAATAATGTAGCTTGTTTTGGAGGAAACAATGGGTCAATATGGTTAAGTGCAATAGGAGGAACTGCTCCATATACTTATTATTGGCCTCATAATTCGAGTACTTCAAATAGTATTTCTAATTTAGTGGCAGGAACATATCTGGTTCAAATAACAGATGCAAATGGATGTATGAGAACAAGCTCTTTTACAATTACAGAACCTAATCCTATTGTAGCAACAACAAATATGATTCCAGCTACTTGTTTAAATAATGATGGGGAAATTTTATTAACAGTTTCAGGAGGTGTTTCACCTGTTTCTGTCTTATGGAGCAATGGTTTAGGAACATTACCAAATATTAGTTCATTGTCAAATGGAAATTATGATGTCACACTTACCGATGCAAACGGATGTACAGCCGATTATTCTTTTTACTTACCAAATGTAACAGCTCCAAATGTAGCGTTATCTGCAACCAATGTATTATGTAATGGAAATTTAAGCGGAAGTATTACTTCGGTTGTTACTGGGAATACAGGAACAATAGCTTACCAATGGTTTAATAACATTGGGCCTATGATTGGTGAAAATTCTTCTAGTTTGACCAATGTAGGGGCAGGAACTTATAACGTAACAATTACTGATAATACCACCTCTTGTGTTACACAAAGTAGTGTTACCATTACAGAGCCTTTACCATTAGAACTAGGATTACCAACTTTAACAACCGCATCTTGTAATTCGGTATGCGATGCAAGCGCATTAGTTAACCCGATAGGAGGAACGTTAGCTTATTCTTATGTTTGGAACAATGGAGAAACAACACAGCAAGCCAATACATTATGCGTAGGAATAAATACGGTAACAATTACCGATAATAATAACTGTACAATAGAACAAACAATACTAACAGAATCTAACAATCAATTAACAGCTGAAATAACCAATATTGATGCAACTTGTGGCGATTGTAACGGGGTAAGTACACTGGTACCAGATGGAGGAACTGGAGTATATACAATTCTTTGGGCAGATGGAAGTAATGGACTTTCTCATAATAATTTATGCGCAGGAGTTCACCCGTTCGAAGTAATTGATAACAATGGATGTTCTATACAATTGCAAACAGTGATTAGCAATACAGGAGGACCTGATAATGAAACAATAAATCAATCTAATGTTACTTGTAACGGAGGAAATGATGGAAGTATAATTGTTAGTCCATCTGGAGGAACATTACCTTATACTTACTTTTGGATACCGACAGGAGAAACTACAAACTCAGTTAATAATTTAACAGCTGGAGATTACTATTTAGAAGTGACAGATTCTAATAACTGTACTCGAATAGTTCCTGTATCGATAACTGAACCAGAACTACCGATTCTCAATTCTGTAGTAGTAAATTCTAATTGTGGAAATAATGATGGAGAAATTACAGTAACAGTAAATGGAATAAACACTCCTTATACAATTAATTGGAATGGACCAAGTGGATTTTCAAGTACAAGTAGTTCTATCGGGAATTTAGCTCCTGGAAATTATGAATTGACATTGACAGATAATAGCGGATGTATAACCATTCAAAATTTTACAGTTAATACAACACAAGCACCATTATTAACAATTTCTAAAACAGATATATCTTGTTTTGAACTGTGTGATGGAACAGCAGAAGTAACAGCTTTACCTATTTCAACTCCTTTTAGTTATGACTGGTTAACTACTGGAACGACCACTTCAGCTATTACAAATTTATGTGCAGGAGTTCATTTTGTAGAAGTAACAAATTTAGGCACAGGTTGTAAGGCAATTCAGCAAATAGAAATAGAGCAACCAGATTCGATTGTTGTTGAAATACCATTTTCACAAAATCCAACATGCTTTGATTTTTGTAATGGAACAGCTACAGCTATTGTAACGGGGGGAGCATTAAATTACACTTACAATTGGGTGGCAGGAAGCACAACAGAATCTCAAGATAACTTATGCGTAGGTGATTCAAAATTAATTATTACTGATGTCAATGGATGTAAAGACAGTTTGATGTTTACAATAAATGAACCTACAGAAATAATAATCACAATAGACGATACGACAAGTTCGGAATGTAAGAACTCTACAGAAGGAGAAATTTTAACTACAGTTACAGGAGGAACACCGAGTTATAATTATAATTGGACAACAACTCCAAATTCATCTTTTACAGCAACGACAGAAGATATACAAGGACTATTACCAACCAACTATATTTTTACAGTTACCGATAATAATGGATGCATTAAAATAGATACAATTGCAATTGATACCAATCACATTGTAGTTGCTGATGCAGGTTTAGATACTTCTATTTGTGTAGGAGGTTGTGCTGTACTAATTGGATCTGGAGAAGGTCCTTCTGGAATAATGTATGAATGGTTTGATCAATATGGAAACTCAGTTTCTAATATTGATACATTAGAAGTTTGTGTAGATACAGTTAACTCTATTTTTTTCTATTTAACTGTTGCTGACGCTTTTTGTTCAGATTCCGATACAGCAAATGTTATCGTATTAGATTTACCAATAGTAGATGCAGGAGCAGATGAAGTAGGATTATCGGGCTCTGTTATAACACTAGGAGGTAGTCCAACATCTTTTGGAGCAGATACTTATATTTGGAGTCCAATAACAAATTTACTACCAGGAGAAGAAGTCTTATCTAACCCTGAAATAGAACTAAATGAAGAAGAAGATTTAATTGTAGTTGTAACAGATATGAATGGGTGTATAAATTCTGATACAATTCATGTAAAACCATTACCAGAAATTTCTTATCCAAACGGCTTTACACCAAATGGGGATGGGCAAAATGATTATTGGAGAATTGATTTTATAAAAGAATTTCCTCAGTCAGTTGTTGAGGTATATAATAGATGGGGACAATTACTCTTTAGATCAATTGGGTACAACGAACCTTGGGATGGAATTTATAGAGGAAAAGAATTACCAGTAGGAACATATTATTATATAATAGAATTAAATGACCCTAATTTTCCAGATGGTTATACAGGACCAGTAACAATAATGAGATAAATGAAAAATAAGATAATACATATTGTTATTGTGCTATTAAGTTTTACTTATTTAGGAAAAGAACATGCTCAACAATTACCACTTTACAGCCAATATTACTTCAACGATTATGCTGTTAATCCTGCTGTTGGAGGAACAAAATCTTATGTAGATGCTCGTTCAAACCATAGATACCAATGGCAAGGAGTTACAGATGCACCGAGGACTTATACTCTAAGTGTACATGGACCATTAAAAAAAGGAAATGCTGGTTTAGGAGCTTTTTTGTTTACAGACAATGTCGGACCAACACGTAGAACGGGGGCTCAGTTTTCTTATACTTATAAGTTGAAAATATCGCAACGAATAAAATTAGCCGTTGCATTAAGTGGAGGTATTTTAGAATGGAAGTTAGATGCTCATAAGATAAATCTTTATGATCCAAACGATAAGGTCATTGTAAATGGAGTCATGCGGACTTTAGTTCCAGACGCAAAGTTTGGCTTGCATTTATACACTCCAAAGTGGTTTGTTGGATTTTCTGCTCCAAATATTTTACAATCAAAATTAAAATTTGACAATGGAGCGATTAATACAGGGTTGAGTAGATTAAAAAATCATTATTTATTAACAGGTGGTTATAAATTTAGAACTTCTAAAGATTTTCATGTAGAACCTTCTATGATTATAAAGTATTTGAGTCCTGTTCCAATTCAATTGGATGTTATGGCTAGAATTATATGGAAAGAAAAAATATGGATTGGAGGAGTTTATAGAACAATGGATGCTGCATCTTTATTATTAGGTTTAACCTATAGAGAAAATATCTCGTTTGGTTATGCTTATGATTTTACTACTTCAAACTTAAGAAATTATAGTACGGGAACACATGAGTTATTTATAGGGCTTAAGTTTTCTAACTATAAAGAAAGTGAAGAAAATGATATTAGCGGTGAGTTTATGAAAGCAAAAATTCACAAGAAAAGTAAGAATAAATTAAAACATAAAACAATATAAATGTTTACGGGAATAATAGAAGAACTTGGTAAGGTGGCTAATTTAGAATTAGAGAAAACTAATTTACATATAACTGTAGAATCCCCATTTACAGCAGAATTACAAATCGATCAAAGTGTTGCTCATAATGGTGTTTGTTTAACTGTAATAGCATTAACAGAGAAAACATATACGGTAACTGCAATTGAAGAAACATTAGAAAAAACAAGCTTAAGAAAATTAGAAATAGGGAATGTTATAAACCTAGAACGTTGTACTAAAATTGGAAGTAGATTAGATGGACATATTGTTCAAGGACATGTAGATCAAACGGCTAAATGTATTGCTATTGAAAACACAGATGGAAGTTGGTTTTATACTTTCGAATATGAGGAAAAAGGTAATATTACAGTAGAGAAAGGATCTATAACAATAAATGGAGTAAGTTTAACAGTAGTTGATTCTAAAGACAACCAGTTTTCGGTTGCAATAATCCCATTCACACATGAGCATACAAATTTTCATACTTTGGAAGTAGGAAGTTTAGTCAATTTAGAATTTGATATTATTGGAAAATATGTAGCGAAATTAATACAATTACAAAAAACTTAATAAGTAATGAAGTATATTTTAGTTCTCATATATTTAGTTTTAGCAAGCTCTATTTTTTCGCAAAGAATACGTTTCAATGAATTAACTATTCAAGATGGTTTATCGCAGAGTAGCGTGCTATCATTATTACAAGACGATAAAGGCTTTATATGGCTAGGAACTCAAGATGGGTTAAACCGATATGATGGAACTGAATTTACAACATTTAAGTATAGGGTAGATAATGAATATTCACTTTCCAATTCATTTATTAATACCATAAAGCAAGACTCTTCAACTTTACAGTTTTGGATAGGAACAGAGAACGGAGGCTTAAATAGATATGACCCTAAAGAAGAAAAATTTTATCACTTTTCTAAAGATAATATCTTATCAAAAATTCCAATTCAAAAATTAGTAATTGATAAAAATGGATCGGTCTGGTTTATTGGAGAAAATAGAGGTTTATTTCATTATTGGCCTTCTAACGATAAACTTGAAAAATATAGCACCTCAAATGGTTTTCCGACGAATAAATTAAGTAGTATCTTACTGGTAGGAGAGGATATATGGTTGGGAACAAAAAGTCAAGGGTTACTGATTTTTAATAAAAAAAGTAGAAAAACAATTATTATAAATGAAGTTAATAATTTGTTAGACAATAAGGTCACTTTTATTAGCGAATTTAGCCAAACAGAATTAATTATAGGAACTCCAAATGGATTAAATATCATTGACAAAACGACTTATAATATCTC
>WFNC01000566.1 GCA_015488785.1 Flavobacteriales bacterium
AGCCTTATTCCTCTTTTATTCTTTTTGATTATTTAGTGTAAATATACTATATAGCAAACTTAGGTTGGTATAATTACGGACAACTATTATTTTGATGTGAAAGTTTAAATTTTAACGTCACTCTGCGATAAGGATTACTCAGTGTTCATATTTTAGAATAGGTCTTCGTTATTTCTTTGCGTTAGGGATAGAAACGGCATCCTTTTTTGTTTTTTCAACAAAAAAGATATAGTGGATAGCCCGCTCGAACGCCCAAAACTGAATCAATTTTATTGTAGATACTCACAACAAATAACTTTGTTTTTTTTAAAAATATTGACGTTAAAAAATAGTGTAGCTAGTAGTTATAATAAGATTTTAGGCTTAAGTTTTTAGAAAATCTTAAAATTTCCAGAATTGTCTAGGTGGAGCTCATCAGTTCGGATAAAGAAATAAAGTAAATTGAATAAAAGCTAATTGCATTGAGTATAGTTACCAAAGTCATGACAATTTTGACTATCTTTACGAGATTAAAGTTTTGAATAATTATAATGTCGGAAAATAGAAAGAATATAGAAATAGGAGAGGATCACATTGGGTCTAGTTTAGAAACGCCTATTCGAAAAGACGCTTTTGAGTTGAGTGATGATGAAAAAATCAGTCAAATATCAAAGCATTTTAAAGGGATAATGGATGTGCTTGGACTCGACCTAACGGACGATAGCCTTGCGGGAACGCCCGATAGAGTTGCGAAAATGTTTGTAGAAGAAATTTTTAGTGGATTAAATCCAGCCAATGAACCTACGACTTCCCTTTTCGAAAATACTTACGGTTACAACGAAATGTTGGTCGAAAAAGACATCGAATTGTACTCTTATTGCGAGCATCATTTTGTCCCAATTATAGGGAAAGTTCATGTCGCTTATATTCCAAATGAAAATGTTGTTGGATTGTCTAAAATAAATAGATATGTACAACATTTTGCAAAAAGACCTCAAGTTCAAGAACGTTTGACCAAACAGATTGTTGCAAAAATGCAAGAAGCTTTGGGTACTGATAATGTTTGCTGTGTAATAGAAGCAAAACATTTATGTGTCAATATGCGTGGAGTTAAAGATTCTAAGTGTAGTACCATAACAGCTGAATACGGAGGAAAGTTTAAAGAATTTGAAGTAAAACAAGAATTTTTGAATCATATAAAAGGAAATTCTAATTCGGAGGAAAATGAGTAAGATTGAGGATAATAAAATATTTATATACAACTCTTTGAAAGGAGAGAAACAAGAATTTAAAGCGATACAAGCACCCAATTTGGGGATTTATGTTTGTGGACCTACCGTTTATAGTAATGTACATTTAGGAAACTGCCGTACTTTTTTGTCGTTTGACAATGTAGTTCGTTATTTTAAGTTTTTGGGATACAATGTCCGTTATGTGAGAAACATTACCGATGCAGGGCACTTGGTGGACGATGCAGAGGAAGGGGAAGATAAGATTTCTAAAAAAGCTCGATTGGAAAAATTAGAGCCAATGGAAATTGTGCAAAAATACACCTTAGATTTTCACCATGTATTGAGTCAATTCAATGCTTTGCCTCCAAGTATAGAACCAACAGCAACGGGGCATATTTTGGAACAAATAGCAATGATAAATACTATTTTGGACAAAGGATTGGCTTACGAAGTAAATGGTTCGGTGTATTTTGATGTTAATAAATTTAACGAAGAAGGCGGAAATTACGGCGAATTATCGGGTAGGAATATTGAAGATTTAATGGCAGGGTCTAGAGTTTTGGATGGACAATCAGAAAAGAAAAACCCACAAGATTTTGCCCTTTGGAAAAAAGCATCGCCCCAACATATTATGCGTTGGGATTCTCCTTGGGGAGAAGGATTTCCGGGTTGGCATTTAGAATGTTCGGCAATGGGAACAAAATATTTAGGAGATCAGTTTGATATTCACGGAGGTGGAATGGATTTGAAATTCCCTCACCACGAATGTGAAATTGCACAAGGAAAAGCATGTAACGATGTGTCGCCAGTAAACTATTGGATGCACGCAAATATGTTGACGCTAAATGGTCAAAAAATGAGTAAATCGACAGGTAATACTTTGTTGCCCGAAGAATTGTTTAACGGAGGGAGTGACTTGCTTGAAAAAGCGTATAGCCCTATGGTTGTTCGTTTCTTTATGTTGCAAGCGAATTACAGAAGTATTTTAGATTTTTCTAGCGAAGCATTAAATGCATCGGAAAAAGGATTCAACAAATTGATGAATGCCAAAAAAGAGTTGAATAACTTAACGTATAAGCTTGGCACAATTTCTGAAACGGAGGATAAAAGAATCTTGCAGTTAATAGCAGATTGCTACGCTAATATGAACGATGATTTTAATACTCCAAAAACAATAGCTGTTCTTTTTGATCTAGTTAATAAGGTAAACAAAATTGTAAGTTCAAAACAATTTGATATTTCAGAAAACACATTCAACAACATGAAAGAAACCTTAAATGGTTTTGTTGAAGACGTATTTGGATTAAAAGCAGAAGAAAAAGCAGAAGAAGGTAAGCTAAATGGAGTTTTGGAAATGCTTATTGGAATGCGAAAAGAAGCCAAAGAGAATAAAGATTATGCACTTTCGGATCAAATTAGAAACGAACTAAGTGCTTTGGGAATACAATTGAAAGATGGGAAAGATGGAACGTCTTATACTGTTGCTTAATTGTGTTTAATGAGGCGAAGAAGTTAACAAAAAGATTCTAAATAGATTTCTAATCTTTCTAAATATACTCTATTTTTGGCTGTCTTGTTTTAAATGACTTAACAAATAGCTATTGTTTAATCAACTGAATAGACTTTGATTTCTTTTCAGTCTGGAGTCTAATTATATAAATACCTTTAGAAAGTGTTTCGGTATCTAAATTCACTTTCAATTTATTTTTTATCTCAAGGCTATAAACTACTTTTCCTGTTATATCCGTAATAGATAATGAAACAGTATTAAAATCTTCATTCAATTCTAGTGTAACATCCCCATTTGTTGGATTAGGAAAGGCTTTAAGTTCATTTAAAGAATAGTCACTTATATCTACTCCTTCTGTACCGATCATGTAAATACAAGATGTTGTATCTATACATTCTTCAGCCGACGTTATTTCAACTGCATAATACCCATTAAACAAAGGAACATAAGATTGATTAACAGCTAAAGGAATGCTTGAATAATTATTATCACAATATAACCATTGGAATGTGCCCCCTATTTCATTTGATATCAATGTACCGTTGAGTATCGATATTGATGTGTTTATTTCTTCTATTATTAAATTTAATGTAACTACACTATCACAACCTATAGAATTAGTTAAGATATAAGTTGCCGAATTATTGCTAGATGTATATGTAACTCCATCTATCCAAGTGTAAGAATTGCACGCTGTTTGAGTGTCTATTTCAGTATTGGAATTATTTATTGTTAAGTTTAAGGTAACAATTGAATCACAACCTTTTGTATTGGTTAAAGTATATGTAGCTGAGTTGTTGTTAGTTGTATATGTATTTCCATCTATCCAAATGTAGGAGTTGCAAGCAGATAGGATGTCTGTTCCTGTATTTGAATTATTTATTGTTAAGTTTAGAGTTATTATTGAATCACATCCATTTGCATTTGTTAGCGTATGTGTAGCTGTATTGTTGTTAGCTGTATAAGTGTTTCCGTCTATCCAAGTGTAAAAGTCACAAGCAACTTGACTATCTGTTGTTGAATCAGAATTAACCATTAAGTTCAGAGTGTAAATAGAATCACACCCCCCAGATGTTGCATTTGAAACGATATAAGTAGCTGTGTTTGTATTCGAGGTATAAGTTATTCCATCTCTCCAAGTAAAAGAGTAACAATCAGAAGCTATATCAGTTTTGTATTCGTTACAGTTACTTTCTGCAGCTCCAATTTCTCTAACTCCTAAAATGGGCTTGTTTTGTGCATCTGTTAAATCGGTTGGGTCTCCAGAGTTTAGTGCTAAGCTTCCAGCCCCAGGTTGCATTGTTTTGGTGATCCCTCCGTTATATGACAATGGCTGAAGGTTTAATGCTGAATACGTTATGTTGGTTAAGTCTGAAGTATTGTAGGTTCCATTGGGAATATTACTAAAAATATTATATCCTCCAGAAGTCACTCTTGATATGCCGCTATTTAGCATAATATTAGTTCCATTACCATTTGCTGTCCAAATAATACTACCTGTAACATCTATTATTGTAAAGTGAGAATAAACACCCCCTCCGTCAATTGCAGTATTATTAATAATTGTAGAGTTGTTTATAGTTACAGAGGGATGAGCATCATAAGAAAATGAAGTGTATAAACCTCCTCCATTATTAGCTGAATTATTACAGATAGTTGAGTTGTTTATTGCAACAGAGAAAACAGCGTCACTCCAATGAGTGTCAACATATAGTCCTCCTCCATTATCAATAGAGTTATTATTGCTAATAGTAGAATTTTTGACTATAAAAAAAGGACAAGAATATGTAAAAACACCTCCCCCAGACCGACCAGAATTATTATTTATAGTAGAATTGGTTATAGTAAAATCAGAAGAATTAGTGTATATTCCCCCTCCTTTTGAGTTTGCTGTATTATTATTAATAATAGAGTTGGTAATCAAAAAAGAAGGAGAGAAGTAAGAAGTTGGTATTACAAATATCCCTCCTCCATTTTTATTAGAGTAATTATCACTTATTGTAGAATTGGATATTAAAATAGAGGGAAATGTAACAACTATTCCTCCTCCGTCTTCAATAGTAGCAGAGTTATTATTTATAATAGAGTTGTTTAATGTAAAAGAAAAAAAGGAAGAGGAAGAATAGCCAGAATATGAAGCATAAGTACTTGAAAAGACTCCACCTCCCACTGCCGCAGAATTATTGCTGATATCAGAGTTGTTGATTGTAACAGATGATCCGCTTCCAGATTCATGATAAAAGGTATATACTCCTCCACCCAAAGTACTTGCGTAGTTATTACTGATATTAGAATTGGTAATTATTAGAGCTGTGACAGAGTAGGCTGCTGAATTAATATATAGTCCTCCTCCATCATTAGTGGCAGAATTATGACTAATTGTAGAGTTAATAATAATAAGGCTATCTGCTTCAACTAAAGAAATTGCACCTCCATCATCAGCAAATCCATTTACAAAAACCATAGAATCTATGGTGATGTTCTCTGTATTACTAATATTAAAAATACGATTAGTTTGGTTTCCACTTATATATAGAGTATCTGTATTATTATAAAACCCTTTAAAAATTAAAGATTTACTAAAAGCAATTTCAGAAGTAAGGACTATAGAATCTGTTCCATTTGTTAAAAGACTAGGTGACAAACGAACTATATCATTGGCTGAAGCATCCACTACTGCTTGTCGCAAGGAGCCTACGCCTGAGTTATTCGTATTTGTTACAAAGTGAGTTGTTTGTGCTTGAGAAGAAAACCTTAATAAGCTTAAGACTCCTATTATTAGGATAATTTGTAATTGTATTTTCATATAAATTAAAGCTTTATTAAAATAATAATGTAAAAATATTATTTTTAAAAATTAATAGACAAGTTAGTTGAATTTATCTTTACTTGTTAAGTTTCACAAGGTTGTTGTTGGTGCCTTGTTTTAAATTCGTGTTTCAAATTTAGTCTTTTATTTTTTAACTCTAATGGTTTTATCTTGTAAACCGAAATAACTATAGATTAAAACTTATCATCGCTTAGATATTTCGGCTTCACGTACCGTAAAGAAAGAAAAAAGTGAACGTGAGCTTAATTTTGGTTTAACAAACTTGTACAACAGAATGAACCCCTCTTTTTATCGTGTAGCACACGAAAAGGATTTAGATACAGGAGTTAGTAAGATAAAATATTATACTATTACTCTTTTTCCTATAATGCCTACAATTAGTTATAAAATTTCGTTTTAATAATTTTAAAATTACAATTATAAAAATTACAAGAATAGTAATATTAGCACCTCTTCTTTTGTTTATTACATTAGCCTCTTGTGAAAAATAGTTTAAATTAAACCTGAAAAATGAAGACAAAAAAATAGTCGCAAGTTCAGTATTCAATACAACTAAAGCCTTAAGTGTTGAAGTTTTAAAAAGTTCAGCACTTACCAGTGATTTAAAAATTGAGGAACTCGCAAATGCTCAAGTGTCTCTATTCGAAAATGGAAGTTTCGTCGAAAATTTGACCTATCAAAAATTAGCAACAGACTTTATGGGAAAGTTTATCTCTACTACCCCCCCCCCAGGGCAGGGCTGTTTCATTCTAAATTAAGTTATAAAAACTTAACTATTAACAACTTAATATAGAGTATGTTGAGATAAGTTTAATTGTCGTTTTTTTTGTAGAAAACTACGACTATGAAAAACAATAGTTTATTAAACGTATTAACAGAAATTAAAGACCCAAGAAGAGGAGAAGGTCTCCGTCATTCGTTACCAATGGTATTAGTCATTGTTTTGATGGCAACAATGAGCGGTTATTTTGGATACAGAGGGATTGGTGATTTTATTAAAAGAAACCGAAAAGACTTACTTAAGTATTTTAATCCCAAAAAGAGCCGACTTCCTTCGTTTTCAACTGTACGTAGAGTAATGCAAGAAATAAATCATGAAGATTTTACAACGAAGTTCTATGATTGGGCTGTTCAATATGTAGAAATTCAAAAAGGAGACTGGTTAAGCCTAGATGGAAAAGCTATAAAAGGCACAGTATCAAATGGGACTAGCAGTGAACAAAAGTTTATTAGTTTAATATCCGTATTTTCAGAAAAATCAAGACAAATACTAAGTGTAGGAAAAATTAATAATTCTAAAGAAAGTGAGATACCAAAGGTGAAAGAATTAATAAAACAGTTAGACATAGAGGGAGTTGTATTCACTATTGATGCATTACACTGTCAAAAAAAACGACAGCAACAATTATCGAGAGTAAAAACCATTATGTTTTAGGGGTAAAAGGTAATCAAAAGAAGCTTTTAAATCGAATCAAAGAAATAACTGAAGATGACAAAAATATAATTAGTCTAGCTACAACCAAAGAAAAATCCAAAGGTAGATTAGAAACAAGAATAACATCAGTATCTAATATCTTAACAGATATATCAGAAGATTGGATTGGATTAAAAAGTATAATTAAAACAGAAAGAATTGTGGTCGAAAAAAATATTGAAAGAAAAGAAACGGCATACCATATAAGCAGTCTTTTAGCTGATGCATTTGCGTTTAACAAAGGCATTAGAGGGCATTGGGCTATTGAAAACAGCCTACACTACGTTAAAGACGTGACTTTTAAAGAAGACGCATCCAAAATCAATACAAAAAATGCTCCTGAAAACTTTTCACTGGTAAGAAATATTACAATAAACATTTATAGAAAAAATGGATATAAAGGCATGAAACAGGCCATAAGGCTTAATTCAAATGACATTAATAGTCTTGCGAAACTATTAGAATGAAACAGCCCTGCCCCCTACAGAAGGAAAAAGTTATACTATACAAGTAGAAAACCCTAATTTTAACAAAATAGAAGCAACGTCTAGCGTCCCTAATAAGGTAGAAATAAGCTCCGAATCCGTAAATTATAGACCTTGGGGTGTAGGAAATATAAATTCAACAAGATTCAATTTTTCGTTTATACTCGAAGATCCTCTTTTTAGTGGTAATAAATATTTTATGACAATGCGTTTACCTGTTCTCTAAATAAATCCAACGAGTAACGATACATCATTTTTTGCCTATCAATATGCCGAAATATTAACAGGAAGCTTGACCAGCGTTCAACTTTATACAGATAATGGATTAATTTTTACAGATGAAATCTTCAACAGCACTAATCATGAAATTTCGGGCACAGCAACCATATATAGTCACCCTTTTGGAGATTATATAACCGAAGATATAAATGAAGATGACCTATTAATAGATACATTGCACTTTGATATTAGTTTGCATCATTTGTCCGAAGAATTGTATAACTTCTATTCAAGTCACGCTACGAGATTAGACAATCAAGATGATATATACTCTGAACCATCTCCAATATTTAGTAACGTAATGGATGGTCTAGGTATATTTGGGGGTGAAATAATTACGGTGAAGCAGGTAGATATTGAGTACTAAAACAACTGAAGTTTTGGAGCTAAAACAAATATTCCTATGATATTAATTGACTCTCTTTGAATAAAGGTAATAAATTCGTACTTTTGGATTCATATTTGCATATTTGAATGTCAAATACGATTAACAAAATCAATATACATGATCAATACAGTAAAAAAAGGATTGGTAGGAATTTTAATGTCTGCAAGTATGTTTGCTTCAGCTCAAGATTTTGAAACCAACAAAAAAGGAAGTGAATATAAATTCAAAATAATTAACGATATAGAAGCGACTGATGTTCAAAGTCAAGGGAGGACAGGGACGTGTTGGAGTTTTTCATCACTATCTTTTTTCGAATCGGAAATTATTAGATTAGGTAAAGGAAAACACAACCTTTCTGAAATGTTTATCGCTCGTAATGCTTATGTAGGGAAAGCAGAAAACTATTTAAGAATGTATGGGACGTTTAATTTTGGAGCTGGTGGAGCATTTCACGATATTCCTTGGGTAATTAGACGTTATGGAATTGTACCAGAAGAAGTTTACACCGGTTTACATTATGGAGATACCATTCATCAGCATTCAGAAATGGAAGGAATTCTTAAAGCAACAGTACAAGTTTTAGCAAAAAAACCTCAGAATGATCATCTTACTCCATATTGGAAAAAAGCTTATACCGGAATTTTAGATGCTTACTTAGGAGAATTACCTGACAATGTTGAAGATTTTAAATTCACTTACGAAGGAAAAGAATACACACCAAAGTCATATACTAAATCTTTAGGATTGGATATGGACGATTATATTTCTTTAACTTCATACACTCACCACCCTTTTTACTCTAAATTTGTATTAGAAGTTCAAGATAACTGGGCGTTACAGTCAGGATATAACTTACCGTTAGATGAGTTTATGGATGTAATGGAAAACGCAATTAAAGATGGATATTCTTTTGCTTGGGGAGCAGATGTGACAGAAAAAGGATTCGATTACCGCTCTGCACTCGCATTATTGCCAGAAGATGAGTCTACAATTAAAGTAAAAGGTAAAGACAATAAATACTTTAGTGATGCGGGAGCGGAAAAAGTTAGTAATGCTTTTATGATACCTGTAAAAGAAAGAATAGTTACACAAGAAGAACGTCAAATTGCTTTCGACAATCAAGAAACAACAGATGATCACGGAATGCACGTTACAGGATTGTGTGAAGATCAAGAAGGAACAAAATATTTTATTGTGAAAAATTCTTGGGGAAAAAGTAACGAATGCGATGGATATTTCTACGCTTCATTTCCTTATGTAAGATACAAAACAATGAACATCCTTATTCATAAAGACGCATTAAGCAAATCATTGAAAAAGAAATTAGGGATTAAATAAGTTTTGATTCAAGACAATAAGATTCAAGATTTTAAGACTTGATTAAATGATATAAAAAAGGCAACTTTCAGTTTTGAGAGTTGCCTTTTTTTTGTAGTTAATTTTTATGTTTTTGATTTGGGCGTTCCGAATCGGACGGGCTATCCACTATAGTTTTTAGATTCTCAACAAGTAAAACTAATACCTAATGGTATAAGCTAATAAGGAGCTCATAAAATCGCTCTTATTATCCAAGTTTTACTAATTGAGAATCTAAAAAGCTGCCGTTTCTATCCCTAACGCAAATTATTACATTAAAAAATATCAATGTGCATCAAGCCAATTATCCGCAACACCAACTTCAACCGTCAATGGAACTTCAAATTTTAATGCATTTTCCATACAATCAATAAGCAATTTAGTGACCTGTTCTTGTTCTGGTTTGTAGAGATCC